>JAABSF010000615.1 GCA_011390535.1 Deltaproteobacteria bacterium
TGATGTCCCGGTTTTGAATGATAGAGAAGACTATAAAGACGCCCGCCAACTGTATAGGGCCGGCGCCCTCAAAGATGGCAAACACTATGCTGATGTTCGCCTCTCATGTCTGCGTTGGGCAGACAAAAAACTGGATCGATTACTCCAGAAAGGTAGAGGTAAAGCCGGGTTCGAGTTTTATGTGGAGATGCTTGAGTTTCTATTTAGTCATGATGAGATGAAAGGAATCCAGCCGCTGATTGCCGCACGGGACTTGGACGATGAATCCAAAAAACTTCTTAAAAAAGCTTCTATAGAAGTGTTAAAAAACTTCACCTCTCGAGGTGAAGTAAAAAAAGTTCTCGTAGCTCACGGAGTGCTTCACTATTTATCTGAAAACAGCGGAGAGCACAAAAAAGAATTACAAAATGTTTTAGGTTGGCTCAAGAGAGTTGAAGAAGCTGGGGATAATCAAAAACATTCTCCTTTGATGGAGCTGCTGGAGGTTCTGGAGAATGCTGCAGTGAAGTTTCCCGCTCCTTTGGTTCTGGAGGAGATGTTACGTGTGGCAAAAGAAGGGATAAAAACCTATACGTCCATCCCGGAGAAAGCCCCCGACAGCGATGTACAGATCTCCCAAAGTAGCGGGCTCGAACAAATCAAGGCGTTTAAGCGATCTCAGACAAGGAAACAAGAGATTAGAAAAATCAGTTTCTATCTGGCCGAAGCTCGTATTCTGGCAGGCCAGTGGAAAGAGCTCCTGGAGGATATGAGGGCATGGCCTTTTCCGAAAGAAAAAGACAAGCTCCTGATTAAGCTTCTGAAAAAAGTTTTGAGCACCCAGGCCGGAGCCGGGGATTTTATGGCTCTTTCAGACTATTTCACGGATGAGGCGCCAAAGGTAGCCGAGACAATTTGCCGGGCTGCCGCAGCTCGTTTTCAAAAATCCGCGCAACCACCATATTGCCTAGGGAAATTGGCTGAAAAAGAAGAAGACAGTCTCCGGGAAATGATAAACCTGGAAAGAGCAGTCAACAGAAACATGGAATGGCATGAAGCCTGGGAACATTTGGCCAGGGCTTACCTTCTGCGACTTCACAGTTTGGTTGCCAGACAGAAAGTCGCACCGGTGATGCAGTTACTTCAGCGAAATACCCAATTACACGATTCCGCTCAGATGCATTGGCCTACTCGTTCACTTGATATCGGCCCGGCGAAAGCCTACTTTGCAGCCGGAAGAGCACATACTTCCGTCGGGAAGATGGAGACGGCGATTAAACTCTATAAAAAAGCCTTGGATATCAAAAAAATTCCGGAAGTACATGGAGAATTAGGCGAGGTTTATTATTGGCAAGAGAGCCATGTTGCAGCCGAAAAACACTTCAAAGCAGCCGTAGAAACAGCAGATGGAGAGGCCAGGCAAGTCTTCTGGTTAGGACAAGTGGCCGTGAAGTTATCCAGAAGCATGACGAAAAACGGAAATGAAGAAGATGGAAGGAGACTCTTGATGAAAGCCATGAGCGGGCTCATGAGGCTCGTGAGCGCCATCAATGACTCATCTATTAGAGCGAATCTCCTTGTCTTACAAGCAGGTATTTTGGATGAATTAGGAAAGAGAAATCACGCAGTACGCCTCTTGCGTACGGCCGTTGATATCGCCCCTGATCGGTCGTCAACATACTCCGACGCGCTCAGCTTTACCGTTGAAAGGGGTTTGTTAAATGAGGCTCTGGATCTTTACAGTAGAGCACTGGTTAGAGAGGAGGTCACAGAATATCAAAAGGCATATGCAACCTTTTGGATTTTGGATCTTGGTCGTCGATGCGGTGTTGAAGAGATCCGCCTCCGCCCTGCTTGGGACTATCTTGAGACCTTGAAAGGAAATAAGTGGTACCACAAGCTGGCAAGCTGGTATAGAGAAGAATTGACGGAAAAAGAGTTGAGGAAACACGCAAAAAACGAAGGCGAAGAAATAGAGGTCGATTTCTATTCATCGATGCGTTTATTGCAAAAAGGGAAAAATGAAGAGAGCAAAAAACTTTGGAAAAGAATTAATCGCTCCATGATCTACGTTTTTTATGAATTTCGAATGGTTCATCATTATCTAAGAAATGGTATGAAATGCATAAAAGAAGAGATTTGATATACTCCACATAATGACAGTTTATGAAAAAACATCTAAAAGAAACCATGAGTCATCACACCATAAAATACTCGAACCATAAAAGTGCAAAAAAGAGCCTCATCTTAGGTACATTATTGATGATAGTAGTTTTCTTGACTGGAGGCATGAAAGCCTCTTGGAGAAAACAAGAGGCCATGGCTATGCCAAGGTTGTCGAATCTCGAGCGGAAAAGACTCGAGAGGTGGCGGGCCGTCGTCAAAATCGACAAAAGTGAAAAATACTGGAAACCTAAGGCATATATTCTAATGAATCATCCTCCGCCTAAAGTCATGGGCATTGTGTCCGACTTCGAAAAATACTCACGCTTTATGCCGAGAGTGACAAAAAGCAAAGTAGTCCGAAGAAAAGGCAAGAATAACACCTGGGCAGTAATGGTCACCAAC
>JAABSF010000616.1 GCA_011390535.1 Deltaproteobacteria bacterium
ATAAGAGCATATCTAAACAAGCGCTCAGCTCTTCCATAGTTCCCCTTTTTCCAAAGCAGATGCCCTAACTGTGTAAGGTTGGTTGGATCCTTGGAGTTAATCTTCACCGCTCTTTCAAAGTCCGCCAAAGCTCTCTCTGTTTTACCTAGGCGATTATAAAGCTCTCCGCGAAGAGCCAACGCGCCACCATCCGAAGGTTGGCTCGCCAAGGTTTTCTCAACCCACGACAACGCTGTTTTTACATCCGCTGCGGCAAATCTGCAACGAGCTTTCAGCAACAAAGCCTCGTGAACACGCCCCCAACGCTTTAAAATTTCATCGGTCAAATCCTCTGCCCGGCGATAAAAACCTCCGTTGAAATACATATACGCCATGGTCACCCATGCCCTCTGTTTTCGGGGAAAAGACCTCAAGGAGTGGTGCACAAGATCCAGCACCGCCCCATGAGGATTGGGGAACAGCCTCGGATCCAAAAGTTCTCCATTAAGGGCAACCGCCCGCAGCAGAGCTTTTCGCCCGGCTTCTTTCTTTCCGGCCCTTCTGCAAATCATAGCCTTGGCCAACAAGTATTCAGGCCGATCTCCACCAAGGCTCAGGGCTCTATCCATGGACTTGCAAGCTTCGGAGCTCTTTCCTTCTGCAAACAACAGCCTCCCATGCCAATAATGTGCTTCTGAGAGCACAGTCCCATCACTCGTTATCTTTTGCATTTTTTTCAGAGCCTGCTTAGCTCCCCCTCCAATCAAATGACACAAAGCAAGAGCCGTTTTCATTTCCTCGGCGGCCACAGACTTTATCGCCATCTCAAAACCCATCACCGCTCCTTTTAAATCCCCTCTGTTTAAATGATCCGCCGAACGTATCGCCAATGACCACATTCGGTTTTTTGCAGCCATCTGTGCATTAACTCTTCCGGGTGTAAAAAAAAGAGCAGTGATAAACACTGAAATCACCAAAATCATCTTGCATGGTCCGGTGAAAAAAACATTTTCGAACCCAAGCCTGAATCGTTCCGGGGAAGTCCGTCCCACCAAACAACGTTCAACGAAAGATCGCCTCTCCAAAAGCCGTTCCGCCGAAGATAGCTTGTTCATCGGACGACAAGGCCCATATTTAAAGGATCTCTCAGTATGCTTTACCGACATAGAAATAAAACCTCACATCATTGGATTCCAGCCCATATCCCACATCAACTCCCAACAAAGGAATGGCCACCGCCTTAACGTACAACCTCAACCCCGTACCGATGGCTTGAAGAAAAGAAGCTCTGTCGGTGGGCCCTGGTGTATGGGCCAAATGATAACGTCTTACTCCGTTGTTTTCGACGAAGTACGGCTCTTCATTTCCCCCTTTTCTAAAAAATATCCAGGCGTTTCTGTAATAAAACACCTGTCTGAAATCAAACCACCAAACACGAAAGAGAGGAAGATTGTATGTAACCATCAATGATGTGTTCATGTCACCAAGGGCCAAACGGTGCGTGTATCCGGGTAGAAGCCGCCCGCCCATAAAAAGCTCTCTATGATAAGGAGCGTTATAAGCTTGTTCATGTTTGACGGTTACATCCAAAAAGTGAGTTTTATATACAGAGAAGATTTTCTTGCCATATAACATCAACTTCACGTACTGAAACTCAGATCCAAGGTGCGGGTGAGAGAGATCCATCTGGAACTTTACCTGATACCCTTGCTTGACTCCATAGATGTCGATTACATTGTTAAAATCTATTTTAAGCCTCAACCTCGACTCTCTCTTCCAGTTCCAGATTTTCCACCCCCCCGCGGTCTGCCCTCTCCAGTCCCCATCACTCGTCTCAAACGCGATCGGGCTCGAGTATGCCCCATTAAACTCATCTGCGGATGATGCACATTCATCCGACCCACCATTCTCGGGATCACTGTAGAAGCATTGGGGCTTGGTAAAAGCAACCATTCCGAACTCATAATTCGCCCGCATCTCCAGTTTTCTAAAAAAGCGATAACCGAACCCGATGCTTCCAAAGAGCTGTTGAATCCACAAACTCCTTGCCGGCAGGGATCGGCTCAATACAGGGCCCATGATCCTGGGATATTCGTTCAGCTCTTTTCTTTGAAACCCAAGCCCGGCGCGAAACGTAAGGTCGGTGCCGAATGTCTTGGGATCATCGTATACCAACCCCACCCCTTGAGAATCATTTAGATATCTTGCAGCGCCCCCGAGCCGCTTCCCCCACCCAAAAAGGTTACACTCTCCATAGGCAACGGCCCCACCCCATCGGCCGTCCTGCCATTGAAACATGGGCGCGATAAACCATGAGTGGCGATCTTTAGCCTCAATGAAAAGATACGCCCAACCTTTTTTATGAGGCAACTCCTCATAGAACACTGTTACTTTACTAAAGAGCTTGGAGTTGATTATCCGTTTACGGGTATCATCTATGAGCTCCGTTGTGATCACGGTTCCGACCTCAATGTCGGCGATGGCCAAAAGTGTATCCGGATCGGTTTTGATAGTTCCGAAAGCTTTCACCTTATAAACCTTCAACACCTTGTC
>JAABSF010000617.1 GCA_011390535.1 Deltaproteobacteria bacterium
AGGCTTTCCTGACATGACAAGCTACAGGTTCCAGCTGAGCACACTTCGCCCAGACCGCAGACATTCCCACACTCCCCACAGTTGAATCTATCTCTCTGTGTGTCCACACAAACCCCGGAACAGACTTCTCTGCCCGAGGAACAGAAGACCTCACAATCTCCTTCGTTGCATACCTCCCCTTCATCGCATGCTACACCGCATTCCCCACAGTTATATACATTGTTCAAAGGATCCACACACACTCCGTCGCAGTTCAAAACCCCCTCTTCACATTCAACTTCCTCAGGAGAAGAATCTGAACCACACGATGCAATTCCAAAAACCATAAACACTGCAACCAGACAAGACAAACACATAACAACTCTGTTTTCAAAAACGTACCTATTCGTCATAAGGCCCCTCCTTTTGTGACTGATTTCTGCTTCAGCAAAATCAAAGTCCGTCGGTTAATTCAATCCACTGTAATTATGCCTACAAGCCTAAGAATTCAATATATTATCAATTCCCATTAGTAATTCAACAAATATTTCAAGCTCGCACCAAATTTCATTCCAATTCGGACAAACGCCATAATCCAAACCTATAAGGCAACCCAAGCCACTCGGCAACCCAGGCCACTCGGCAACCCAGCCTCTCCGCCGATCCTCCATTCGCTCTAGCATGTTTTCTTTTGCTGCATTGTGCCCCATCAATAGGACGGGCCAAATGTCGTAGCAGGGTCGAAGGAAAGCCGGCGTCTCCAAGTGGTGCTGTCCAAAGGACTGAAGCCACTTTGACGAGTCGCTGACGATGCTCCCCGTAGGGGAGTTTCAAACAGCGACGTCCGGCTGATTCGATCCCTGCGAAGACACCCGACCGACCGATCCGCCATTCGCTCTATCATGGTTTCTTTTGCTGTATTGTGCCCATCAATAGGACGGGCCAAATGTCGTAGCGGGGTCGAAGGAAAGCCGGCGTCTCCAAGTGGTGCTTCCGGAAAGGTTGTGCTGGTAAAACGGGTAGCACTGGGGTAGCACTGGGGTAGGCACCGAAAAAAAAGGGCTCACGATAAAAAACCGTAAGCCCTTGAAATTATTGATAGCGGGGTCAGGATTTGAACCTGAGGCCTTCGGGTTATGAGCCCGACGAGCTACCAGACTGCTCCACCCCGCAGCAAGCATGAATAGGTGTGTAAGTGATACCGGCCTTTATGTCAACCCAACAATTCAGTATTTGGAAAAAAAATCTTTTTTTCTATAATCCGCCGTCTCCATTATGAAATTTGGGTTAAGGTGGGATGGGTTAAAGTGAGAATCCGCCATAAATCCACTACTCCGCTCGCTACTCCGCTCACTAGCTCACTACTGCGCTCATGACCGGCCATCACGACTCCCATCGCAAATGTAATCACAAAAGAATCCGCACTTCCCCTTCAAATCTGGAGAGAACCTCTCTCTGCTCTTCGGTGAGCTCGCCTTTGTGTCGGTTCCAGTAGCTGAGATAATCTTTCACCCCTTTGCCTCCCACCTGCCCCACCGCGCGTAATAAACGAGCAGCGGTTTTGAGGGTCTCTCCTTCCATCCACCACTTTAGAACCACAAAAAGCTTGAACAACCTATCCAACCAAACGGCCTTCATCTCGTGTTGAGCCAACCGCATCAGCCCTTCTACAGTAAGCTTCACCCTGGGATCTGTGGGAGATGTTGGGTCGGGGCTTGAAAGCAACCTAGAGACACGCGCTTTCAACAAACGCTCTGCTTCCGTCCACCTTCCCATCTGTAGCGATTTACGGAGCAGGTCGGCTTCCGCCGTAATCATCCCTGAACCGGATTGTTGTCTCTTGTGGCCTTCATCAATAGAGATCATGGTAGGAGATGAAGATTTCTTTTTCAAATGGACACCATCAAGGGTCCCTCTCCTAAAACCTTGCCGCGACGGTTTTTCCATCTCGATCTCTTTTAATAAAAGAGTTTGTCCACCGACTTTGATCTTGTCTCCGTCCTTCAATGCTTTTGGTTCGGTGATACGAACTCCGTTCAGCATTGTACCGTTTCTGCTGTCCAGATCCATCAACACAGCGTTGTCGTTGTGCACGGTAATTACGGCGTGCCTGCGGCTGACTTGATCATCATCCAGGCAAACACCGCAGGTTTCATCCCGTCCAATGATAGTCTCTCCTGAATAGAGTTCGACAGAATGAGCCCCCAACTTTATCCGGAAATTGGTTTCCAATGTCGTTCCCTCCATTCCTTGAGTCGCCCACCACGTCCACCACTTTGCTTCAAGGACTCAGTCATTTCATTTGTGGACCGAATCAATACTTACCAAGCCAACATGGACCAAGCCAACATGGCCAAATCGAGAAGATATTCTTGAACATGATTTCAGTGCACCAAACCTGACGCTAATATAACCATAGCCTTTACCGTATGAGAAAATCAGGATCCACCAATACTTCAGCCGTCAATATGCGCACTAATTGTCCCGCAACGCCTCCGGCGGTTTGCACATCATCCCCCATGTCCACAACGTAGATTCTTCCGTCAGGTGCT
>JAABSF010000618.1 GCA_011390535.1 Deltaproteobacteria bacterium
GCTCTTCCGATCTAAGTCGAGGGGTCAGGTGTTCGGTGAGGAACTCCACCGGGGTAACCCATTTCCCTTTGATTCTGACCGGTGCCTCATCCAAAAAGCCCAGCGCCGACATTATGCGCCAGAAATGGCAGTGTCCAGGCCAACGCAGGGCGAAGCGACCTACATCTTTGGAGCCGCCGGTCATTCCGTAGAGCTTGGCATAGTGTATAGCGTCTCCGTTTGGGAATGCTTCCAAAACACCGAGATTTGGGATTTCGATGGTGTGAACATGCTGGGGATCAAAAATGTTCCGCCCGCTTATTTTTATCTCATCACCGCCTCTCAAGAGGCGCGCGGGACGATGGTATGATTCCAGGACTCCTTGGAATGTCCATGTGATCTTGTAACCGAGAGGATTTTCTTGACTAGGGCCTGTTTCGGGGATACCGCCCGCATAGGAGTGTAACCCCCACACGGTGTCTAGTTCTTGTAAGGCCAGCCTCCCTAGTATTAAATCAATGCCGGGGTCCATTCCCATCTCAGGCAGTAGGCTGAGCCCTCCTTTTTTTGCGGGTTGGTCTAAATGCAAAATGTTGGAGGCGTCGCTCACCCCTACGAAGTGTGTTCCTTGCTCGACTGCAGCACCAGCCGCTGCCGCCGCCATTTGAGGGGGCAGCAGGCACACCATGATATCAGGTTTGTGCCGGCTCAGGAGTTGAGCAATGTTTTTCTTTTCCGCCGCGTCAATTCTAACAAACGATGTCTTATTAAGGTGGAGCTCTTTGTTTTTCTCGAAGTATTCCTTTCTCTGCGGCGCTTTATTATCGGCGGCTACGATTTTACCCACTAGAGGGCTGCGCTCGAGATCGTAAATAACGGCTTTTCCTTGACGCCCTGCACCCAGGACCAACGCTTTCTTTTGCATTATAAGGGTCTTTCGTGCCTTTTTCTCTTTCTATTATAAATACAAAATTTTTTATGAATCTACAATTTTCTACTAATTCTTCTTCTCAGAATTGGTCTTTGCAATGTGCAGACTCCTTCAAATCCAATCGTGTGTATGGCTTCTCGTGTGTATGGCTTCCAACTTTTTTCTTTTGTATTCGACTACTCTTCTATATTGGTCACAGGAGACGATCCTGCAATGGATCGGAGGAGACAAAAACGTTTTTTGGTGAGAAATGCGATACCTTCAGTGACGTTGATTCTAGGGGTGGTTTGACGGCCCATAAGGGACCAATTGGCTTTGATTCTTCACCGTGCAGTTCATTTAGCGCACGAATGCACTTTATACTCTTGAGTTTCTTTTAGCCTTAGTAATTTTCCTTGAGTTCTTCCTTCAGATACCACTGGACGGTGTCTTCAAGTCCTTTATCGAACGTTGTTTTGGGTTCCCACCTAAGCTTTTTCCTTATTTTGCTGCTGTCAACGGCATAACGCCTGTCGTGGCCGGCACGATCTTTGACGAACTGAATTAGATTTCGGCTCTCTCCTTTCGGCCGATTCAGCATGATGTCAACGAGATCACAGAGTTTGCGCACTATATCGATATTGCGTTTCTCTTCACCAGCACCGATATTAAATGTGTCTCCTGATGCTCCCTCCAGCGCTACTTTTGCCAGAGCACGGCAGTGGTCTTCTACGTTGATCCAGTCCCTGACGTTCTCGCCGTCTCCATAGACCGGAAGAGGGATTTTGTTTGTGATGTTGTGAATCATCAAAGGAATGAGTTTTTCAGGATATTGGAAAGGGCCGTAGTTATTAGAGCAGTTGGTGGTCAAGCAACATAACCCGTAGGTTTTGTTATAAGCTCTGACCAGATGGTCTGAAGCCGCCTTGGATGCGGAGTAGGGAGAGTTTGGTCGATATGGTGATGACTCTGTAAAAGGGGGGTCCTCCGGGCTCAGACTGCCAAAAACCTCGTCTGTGGAGATATGTATGAAGCGTGGCTTTTGTTTTCTTCCGGCAGATCGGTCTTTGTGTTTGTGAGCAGTTTTCATGCAGGCTTCGAGCATGACAAAAGTACCCTTTACATTTGTGTCGATAAAAACTGATGGGTCTTTTATAGAGCGATCGACATGAGATTCCGCAGCGAGATGAAAAACAAGATCGATGTCTTCGGTTTGAAACACATCATCTACATCGGTAATGTTGGTGATGTCACATTGTTCAAATCTGAACCGTTTGTCTGCATAAGAGAGAGGCTGATTTTTCGGTGTTGTTTTTAAACCAAAAGGCTCCAGGTTTGCTGGATTTCCGGCGTATGTGAGTTTGTCCAAAACTACAAGTCGATCCTCAGGATATCGTTTTTTCCAGAACCGGCAAAGGTTTGAGCCGATAAAACCCGCGCCGCCGGTGATTAGTATCGTTCGTTTCATGGACTGGATTCTTCTTTCGTAGAATCTTCTTGGGAATAATCATAATCCGGGTCGTCAAGGGCGGTCCCTGTTTCTGTGGGGTCCTGCGAGATGCTTTTTCCTCGCCAGAATTCCATCCGATACCCTACTTCTTTCGCCTGTTCTTCAGGCCTGTAAAAGAGGCAATAATTCAT
>JAABSF010000068.1 GCA_011390535.1 Deltaproteobacteria bacterium
AATCTTCTGCCCCGCCTTCAGGTGAGTTTTTTTTAAAAAATTATACTCCTTTATCATGCCCTCCAAATCGCGAGCTCCGGTCCGAGACAACCCGACGAAGAACATTCTCGCAACCTTTTTCAAGGTCACCCGAGAGGCAGCCTTATAAGGAACGTGAAAAGGCATATTTATCAGATGCCCGGATGGCGGCTTTTTTTTCGGATCTTTATAATTTTTCTTGGCCAACATGGCACCACGACGGGAATCTCCCAAGTAGTCTTTTCCCAAATTACCCCATGTGTCATCGGGCCTCAATCGATAAGTCCAGGTGGTCGGAATAACCGCAACCTCGCCCACATCCGCCGTCCCATCGCCGTAGGGCTTGAATTCGGAAGCAGCCGCGATGAAAATCGCAAAATCTTCACGGCCATAGAAACGCTTGGCGAGGTCACTGACTGAGGCGCCTTTTTTTAATGTCCTGGTAAAGCTTTTTGCTTCTGCAGCCCCTATTTTAGAAACAGTCACCAAACAAACACAAAACCAAGCACAAAAACAAAACCAAAAACAAAACCCAAGAGTTCGGACTCTCTTCATCTAGTTATCATCCTCTTTCGCAGCGCTCTTGTCGCCCTTTTCATCACACACAAGCTCTTCGGATATGGTACGGACCTCACCTTGCCTCAAGACCACATCTACAATTTTGTCCCGACAATACGGATTGGACAATTTGACCTCATGATGCCCCGGAGGCAAAGACAAAACATCGGCAATGGGAGTCGTAGCCACCTTTTTCGGGCCGATATGTACATGAGCCCAAGGTCTGACATTAACCCGCACCCCTCCTCTTTTAGAGTTCTCACCCGCACCCGATTCAGCTGTGTTTTCGCTAGGATCCCCGTCCTCTGCAGCAGTCACACCACCCCTTGATACCGAACGAGCATCGGAAAAAACATACCTGCCCAGCAAAACACCAATCAACATCAATAAAACCGCACCCAGCGCAACCCCTCCGATGACAAATGACTTGAACGAAGGATACCTCAACCTTACAGGCAGCTCTGATTTATAGCCACTTCGCCGGGCTAAATCCAAATGCTCGCCGGCGGCTTTCTCATCAATAAATTCTTTTTCCCGGAAAAAATTCACAAGCAGCGCGTTCTCGCTCTCAATTCCCCTGTTTGAAATGAACCGCTCCAAAGCCCTCACCAGCTCCCTTGTCGGCCAGTAACGATCATCTTTTCTTTTCTGCATGCAGCGCTGCTGAATCCGCTCAAGGCTTCTGGGAAGGTCGGGCCGAAACTTTTTCGCACTTGGAGTGCTCTGCAACCTTATCTTCTGAAGAACAGTCTCCTTTTCATCTGCTATAAAGGGCTTTTCGCCGGTAAGCATCTGATAAAGAACAGAGCCGAGGCTGAAAATATCAGTCCGTCCATCCAGGCTGTCACCAACCACCTGCTCAGGAGACATATAGGAAGGGGTGCCGAGACCTGTACCATGTTGCGTCAGTTCCTCTGACTCAGGCACCCGGGCGATCCCGAAATCCATCAACTTCACGCTCCCGGCGTATGATAGCATCAAATTCGCCGGTTTTATGTCTCGGTGAATTATCCCACGATAATGCGCATGTTCAAGCGCCCTTGCTGTCTGTAAAGCAATCACGGCAGCAATTTCACTAGGTAATGGACCACAACGCTCCATAACATCGAACAAATCAACGCCTTCCACATACTCCATAACGAAATACTGAAAGCGCCTCTCCATATGATGGGAATAAACCTGAATTATGTTTTCATGCTGAAGGCCCGCCAGAGTCCTCGCCTCCCGCTCAAAACGCTGCACGAACTGTCTCTCCCTCGCCACCTCGGGCCTCAGTACTTTCAACGCCACGGTACGATTCAAAGACCTCTGCACCGACTCATAAATCACCGCCATCCCACCGGACCCAAGGCAACTTACTAACGTATAATCCCCAATGCGAGCTTTGTTCGCTCCATCTTCGTCGCCGGAAAGATTCTTTTTTCCACCTGTTGATGATCCATCCCTTTTCAAATCAGATGACCGCGAACCCGAAGTAAAAATCTCATCAGGGATCTGTTGAGACGGAGGAACGGGACCCCTCCAAGCCGTGGGTAAGGAGAGGTCGGAGAAGCTTGGATCTTTATTTTCTTTCTCTATCTCTTTATTTGTCTTTATCTCTTTGTCTTTATATTGCTTGGCCTTCTTATCTTGCTCGGCCTTCTTATCTTGCTTGGCCTTCTTCCCTTCCCGGCTCCCTGCTCTTGAGCGCACATTTTCAGCTTTTAATTCAGACCCTGATTCGCTCCCCTTTTTTTCTTCTTTTGGAAGCATAGGCAAAACAAAAGGAGACTCACCCTCCTCTTGTGACTGCAAACGATCCGATGAAGTCATCTTAGGCCTGAATTTCTTAGGGAGCGGCGGCAAAGCACCTGGTCTCATTGTCTTAAGCTTCTTTATGGACTTGGCGGGCCGAGCTGCATTCCCAGGCTTAGGCTCTTTTACTGCCTCTTTTGCAGGCTCTTTCACTGCCTCTTCTACAGCCTCTTTTACCGTCTCTTTCACTGCCTCTTCTTTTTCCGGTTTTGCAGACTTCTCCAACTCTCCACGCTCCACCATTCCGTTATCTTTTGCAGAATTCTCTCCACCAGTCTCACCATGGGATTTTCCACCAGCATCCATGCCGCCTTCAGGGACCACACCCGGCCCCGAAGATCCTTCCTTGTTTTTTACGAGCCCCACTCTTTCACCGGCGCGCTCAGAGTAGGGCGCAGGTGGAGACTGCGGTGGGGATGGTTTGCCAGTCATATTAATTTACTCCCGGTCTTCCTCGAGGCATTTATTATTCCGCCCGAGTCTCGACCTCCAAGCAAGCCTATTGGGGGGAGGGGGAGGTGTCAAGATGAAGCATCTCACCGAGAGCTTTGTTCAACAATGTGTCTTTAATCATTTTTGAAGAAAGCTTGGCCCGGTGCCAAAAATGATTATGATCTAGAAACAGCGTAAATGGGCGTGAATTTTATTGTGCTGCTTTTATGGTGGAGAGAGGAATGTTTTTCAAATGAATATAGAAAAAAAAGGCGAAAAAAATGCCGACTCCCAAATAACCGATAAAGAAGAAATAAAAGAAGAGACCGGCAAAAATGGGGATGATTCAAATAAGCCCGAAGATGGCAAAGAGGCTTTTGAATCAAAATCAGACAACGGATCAAAACAGAACATCGAATCAAAACAGGACATCGAATCAAAACAGGACATCGAATCAAAACAGGACATCGAATCAAGATCAGGCATCGAATCAAGATCAGGCATCGAATCAAATACAGTAACAGAAGCGCCTGATCTAAAAGAAGCCACCCAAGATTGGATGACAAAAGAAAAGAAGCAAAAGAGAAAATTGATAATGGTGATTGCGGGGAGCATAACGGCCCTTTTGATAATCTCTTTTGTATGGTTCCGGTTTGTGAGTATCGACAAATTGCCGGTAGGTTGT
Organism: Deltaproteobacteria bacterium; assembly: GCA_011390535.1. Lineage (GTDB taxonomy): Bacteria > Myxococcota_A > Polyangia > HGW-17 > SLPX01 > SLPX01. The sequence continues at coordinate 3,488 of JAABSF010000068.1, forward strand.
GAGGCCGCTATAACCAAAGTAAGCGAACACTGCGGGATAAGCAGAAGAGAGACCATCGCGAGAATAAAAAGCCGGCCGTCCCTATTGGAGGAAGGAGACAAAAACAGGAGGGAAACATGCAGAGTGCTGGCCAGCCCTGATCATGATTTTTGGCGACAGAGATCCATAAGAAAAGTCTTGAAGTTGAGACAATCTGATAAAACATCCACCGGTGAACAGAGGCAAGAGACCGATGAAACAAAAAGGAAAGGACCCCTCTCAGGGCCGAAAATCAAAGTTGAAGGAAGGAAAGATCCTATCCCTATACCTTCCACAATACGTCAATCCGGGCCTCTATCGGACACCAGCAGACAGTTTATTCTCTTGGTAGTTATACCCGAGTTTATCGAGGAATATTACTGTCCGAAGAATACCCCCGAATCCGAATAAACTCCGCCTCCTCCACTAACTTCCGCGCCTCCTCATCGCAATCCGTCTCAATGGCTCTCTCAGCCTTCTCTATTCTGGATTTTCCAGCGCGGGTCACCGGATGTTTGGGAGTAAAAAGAGTACAGCTATCTATATGAGGCTCAATGGAAATCCGGTATGTGTCCAAGCGCTGCGCATTTTTTATTATCTCCGCCTTGTCGAAACCTATAAGCGGACGCAAAACGGGCAAAGATGAAACCTCCTCGACTCTTGTCATGTTTTCAATTGTCTGACTAGCCACTTGTCCCAGGGACTCACCGGTGACTATAGCCTGCGCACCTACTTTTCTCGCCAACACACAAGCTGCACGCATCATCATCCTGCGATAGAGCACAACTCCAAGCTCATCAGGAGCTGAACGATGAATCAGCTTTTGAACATCAGTGAAACGAGCAGCACGCAAGGTAACCCCTCCCACGCCCCACTTGGCCATCTTTTCGGCCAACCTCACAACCTTATCAAGTGCGGCTTCATCGGTGTATGGTGGAGAATGAAAGGTGAGCGCGTCAACATAGACCCCTCTCTTCATCATCAGCCACCCTGCCACCGGGGAGTCGATCCCGGCTGAGAGGAGCAACACCATACGCCCGGAGACCCCCACAGGGAGACCTCCCGCGCCTTTCACGCGTTTTACAAAAACAAAAGTCGCCTTGGGCCCCACCTCAACCTCAACTTTCAGGTCCGGATTTTTGAGATCCACGGGCAACCCTATGGCGCGGCCTACTTCATCTCCAACCATGCGCCCAATTTCCGGAGAAGGGTATGGAAAACTTTTGTCGCTCCGATGTGCTCTTACAGCGAATGTCTTTTTTCCAACCGCAACCTCTCCTTGCTCAACCAAAGCCAAAGCCGCTCTTTTAATCGCTTCAATGTCCTTTTTTACCTCTATTACAGGGCTGACACTAGACAATCCAAAAACCTTCGACAGTCTGTCCAGCAGCTCATCTCCCAACCCTGTAGGATGTCTTACAAAGAACCTCCCGTGAACATAAAAGACGCTGACCCCTTCAACATCTTTGAGACACGCTTTGATATTGCTTCCAAGTTTGTCCACGAAAAAGGGGCGATTCTGCCCTTTCAAAAAGAGCTCTCCAAGTCTACACACAATTAAGGGCGTACCCTCTTGTGCTTTTTCACCTGTTATATTTTTCATTTTTTTCTTTTCAATCGCATCGATGATCTTATGCCTTCCACGTGAAGGTGATCTCTATGCGCGCTACCCGAATCAGGGGTAAGGATTTTCTTAAAACCATTATTCAAATTAAGCGCACAATAAAACTGCCGCCAGGCTTTTCCTTTCTTGCTCTTGTTACGGCTCCCACACCCCCAGCGTCCTTTTTCATAATGCTTTATAACGGAGGCGTAGCCAAAGGCTCCATCTATAGCGGTAATATCAAGAGCTTTGCCCGAAGCGTGCTTACTCAGCTTTTTCGTGCCCTTCCTGTATGTATATCTCCAACTCGAAGAGTAGTAGATCGAAGCAATCCCGGCGAGACGAATTCTCCTGCCGCGCACCACAAGCGCTTCAGCAAACCTGCAATCAAGGATGAAACGTCGCTTGTTGTTCCAGTGTTTAATATAACGAACCCCTCCCAATCGTTTCGAAAGGATCTCAACAGGTGTCCGGACTCCTTTAACCCGTGCAAGCAAACGATATTTGACCCCGGCGTTTTTAAGCCTCTTTAGACATGCCCGGTCATAACCGCGCCAAGGCTTTTTTATCACACGGATCTTCTTGTCATATTCACGCGGTTTTTTCCGGACACAATCGTATCTCGCGCCCTTACATTTTCTTCTTGCTGTTTTTCTCCCTTTTCCTGCTTCCACAATAAGAAGCTGGGAGAAAACACATGAAAAAAAAGCAACGAAAGAAAGAACCAGTCGAAACCTCAAAACAACAGAGACATCACCTTTTCGCCTAAACCCCGCCTCCCCGTCTGCTTGTGGACCGGAACCAAAAACCCCATTTATCAATCTTTCACCCTTGAATCTCTCACCCTTGAATCGCGATTTTGGCTTTCCTGTCAGAGATAGCATATCCACCCTTCACCAGAAGCCGTAGCCGAAGGAAAAATGGGGTCGGCAGCCTCATAGCCGGCTCGGATTCGAAGACCTATGGAACTTGACTCCAGATTGTTTGAAGTCCTCCTTTTGCGCAGGTTTCTTCGTCTCCGCATCTCATCGATGGGCAAAAGATCCCCTATCAGTCGATCCAAATAAAGCTTACCCACCAGATGATCGAGTTCATGTTGAAAAATCCTGGCCTCCCATCCTTTTGAGGCAATAGTCTTCTTTTTTCCTTGAAGATCATAATAAACCACATCTACTTCGGCCGAACGGCGGACAAGACCTCCATACCCTTTAATGCTCAGACACGCCTCATAATCATCTATAGTCTCTTTCGAATAGCGGACAATCTCGGGATCAAGACAGATCAAAATTGGTTTTTCCCCGGACTGCAGTTGGACCAAAGCCACTCTCCGGGAAATATCCACCTGAGGAGCGGCAAGCCCTACACCCCCCGACTCTCTCAACGTGGCGCGCATCATTTCATCGATTCTCTTTTTCCACTGCATCGACAGCGCGAGCGATGACCTCGCCTTTTTTCGCAACACTGAGTCAGTATTACGGGGATCGCGGGGATCACGAGGATTCCACTGAACTATAGGAAGGGTTTGCCTTTCTTTTAAAAGAACTGCCCTTTCACGGGATGTCACCCCGGTGTGAAGGCTTCGCGAACACCCTGAGACTAAACCAACCAACGAGCTCGCTCCGCTCAAACCAGCGCCGCAAAAAATCAACCAATCTCTTCGACTTAGGCCTGACTCAAAAATAACTTCTGGATTCGTGCGCCGATCCATCCCGACCTGCTGCGTTACTCGTCGGTTGACTCCTTTCCCTCCACACCGCCCCCTCCGTCGGTCCGACTGTAAAGCTCCAGCGAACTGGACCTTTACAGTAGACGGCCTGAATACGTCAATGTATTGACTAGGACCGAACTCTGTTCGGTCCGTCGACGCCGCTGTAAAAATCCAGCCCACTGGATTTGTTACAGCAAGCCGTTCGCCCTCCTCGCGCCTTGCAGGCTGGGCTTGCAGGCCGCGGGCGCCTCGACGCCCTCGGTCCTGCGATCTTATTCTTGAATCAGGCCTTATCTTCATAAAACAGCTCGTTGTCCTTCAGTAAACAAATTAAAACTTCACTCTTTTCTACGGATAAACCCTAAAAACGTCTCACGTCAAGAAACGACTAGATTAGAATACGAGAAGATTAGAAAAAGAAGAGATGACAAAACGAGAAAATGAGAAAACCAAGAGAGATGAAGAAACAATGATGATATAATGGTAAAATCATAATATGCCCTTGGATGCACTAATAACGGTGATAATAGTGGACGAAAATAGATTGTTGGAAAGTAGTGATTGTTGGAAGGAAGAGATTGTGAGACCAAATTGCATGGATGCGTTTTTCAAACCGGTTCTTGTATTGATGTCGGCCCTTTTTGCTTTGGTGGGATTGTTGAGTGGAGGATGCGGAGATGATGTTTCCGAAGCCTTTGACAGCGGCGTTGTAGACTCCGCGCTTATAGACGGCGAAGCAGATGATGATGCCGGGTTAGGAGATGGCGGCGAGGAAGATGGAGGAGAGGGAAATGTGTGTCAAGAGCTTGAAAACGCCCTAATGGCGGTGGCCCAAAACTCGGTGGCAAGGGGGCTCGCCACTGGTGTGGACACGCCCCAATGTGGGCGTTGGGTAGAGACGCTGGGTGAAGCGGAATTTGGAGTCGCGCTCACCCGGGAGCGGCTGTTTCGAATAGCGAGCGTTACAAAGACCTTCACCGCGGCCACAGTGCTTCTGTTGGCGGAACAGGAGTTGCTTTCTCTGGATGACCCGGTGGATGATTTTGTGACAGGGTTGCCCAACGGCGATTTTATGACAGTACGAAATCTGTTGCGACATGAAAGCGGGTTGTTTGACATCATAGATGATGAATCTTTCATGCAGCAAGCTTTCGCCGACCCCACCCAACCGGTGAACCCAGAAGATATGGTTACCACAGCAGCAGCTCATGGCCCGGTGTTCGAACCCGGAACACAAGTTAGCTATTGCAACACCAACTATCATGTGCTGGGACTGATAATCCAACATGTCACAGGGCTGAGCGCGGCTGAAGCCATTGATCAGCAGGTGTTGGACCCCCTATCTTTGACCCGGACGGTGCTGGAAGGTGAGCCGCCCATGTCCGATGTACTGGTCCCGGGGTTCAGCGCGCAAGGCGAAGATCTGACAGATATCCTACACCCCACAATTCGCTGGACCGCCGGCGCAATGGTAACTTCCATCGATGAGCTGCTGAGCTGGACGGCAGGGCTCTACCGTGGGGATCTTTTGGGGCCGGCTTTCCAGACTGCCATGGTAGAGCAGAGTGTGAATATGGGTACATCGCGCATAGGTCTGGGGGTGGTTATCCGCCATATCGCCGGAGTTGGAGAGGTGTGGGGCCACGGAGGGACAGCGCCCGGCTATCGCGCCCATATATTATATTCACCCGATCTGAACGTGGCCGTCACCGTAATGGCCAACGACGCCCAGACCGATGCTGCAACCGTCGCAACCGACCTTCTATCTGCTGCAGCGGTTGTATTCCAAGGTGATGATCGATTTCAATCCATCTCAAAAAGAGCCGATCCTATGTAAAACAAGGACTTGTTTCTCTGGCGGAAACCCGGCGAAAACGACATTCTAGCATTGTTGCCCCGGTTTCATTTGAACTTAGATACAGCGAAGTCATGATCCGATTGTCGGCTCTGTGTGCTAATGTTGAAACTTATCGTCCTAAGGAGCCTTATGCGAACAGGTCATGTAAGGTTCTGAAAAAGCCGGAGCAGGTAACCGCTCCGGCTATTCGTCCCATTGTTCTTTCAGAAAAGTAAACAAAATATTTATATAATGCTTGAGAGCCTTTTGCGCTGTCGGCAACATCTTCAAATAATTGATGATTTTCAGCAGTAAAGTATAAATTACCCCAAATATGCGACGAAAAACAAGGGTTTGATGAGGCATCATCTGAAAATGCCGGATTTTTACCCCAACACATTTACATGAAAAACAAACCGCGCCACTTTGATTCTACAGTCATAGTTTCAAGCTGATCTGTTCACTCCGAAACCTACAATTATTCTCGTCGGCAGGCTGCAGGGTTTTGCGTCGATAAGGCGCCGTCCAGGCACCGTCCAGGCGATTTATTATTCCTGCATGCCGAAGTCTCATATTTCAGAATGCTTCGGCTTTGGTTATCCATTATTGAAGCCTCCAGTGACATTGATCGGCTGGCGCTGGTTTTATCCGTATTTTTAGATGGAAAACGAACAAGAAATCGAAAATATTTTTCATAAACTTGTCGATGAACTGAAAAAGGAACTACCTGATTTGGGAAGGAAACTTGCAGTAGACTCAAAAGCCATCCGTCCTTACGGTAGACCGGTCAAAGATGAAGACAAGAAAGAAAACAAAGACCGACGACGCGACACTGACGAGGAGTGTGTTTCGGCCAAATGATGGCATGTAAAGAGGGTGAGGAGTGCCCGGATAATGCATGTCCTTTTTACTATTCATCCGACTCTCAAGAAATACACACAATTACCGATGATGAAGTCGGTGAGTATTCCATAGTGGCTTCTGAACTTATCATCGCGTTGAAGGAAG
>JAABSF010000619.1 GCA_011390535.1 Deltaproteobacteria bacterium
ATCTGCTTCACCGAAACAGTGTCTCAAGGCTCCCACTTTTCAGTCCTCCTCTCTTCCGTCGTGTCTCAGACGACCGACATCACAATCAAGAGCCTGCATACAGGCCACTTCGATAATCAGCTCGGCATTGTTCTATCCCGGTCAACTGAGTCAATTGCGCCATCCCTCCCAACTTTGACCTCCCCTCGGAATCAACACCGATTGTAGAGTCAATCAGCTCTGTTTGAACATCTTCCAAATCAGAACCGGCAGACGAGACATTACCCTGTTTGTCGACCTGTCTCTTTTCTTCCTCCAATTCACGGACAAGATGGACTTCACCGCTGTTCAACTCAAAAACATGCGAAGCCTGAAAGCTCTCGGCCACCAACTCGTCGCCGGTAGCCAACACTACAGTTGTCCCGCTGTTATTCATCTGAGTGAGTAGATTCAAGACGCAGCTTGTCCCGGAAGAATCAATATGCGCCGTGGGTTCATCTACAAGCAAAAGCGCAGGCTCACCGGCGACGGCCCGGGCCAGAACCAAAAGCTGCTTTTCACTCATTGAAAGATCTTTGCAGCGGCGGTTCAAATTGCTATCCAAACCAACCAACTCAACAGCCTTTTCTGCTCTCCTCTTGGCTTTTCGCCCCCATACACCTCTCAATTGCAGCGGATAAATCACATTCTCTTGAACTGTTCTATTTTCCATCAAACGGAGATCCTGAAACACAAAACCAATCTGTCTCCTGAGATATGGGATACTGGATTTTCGAAGTTTAAATATGTTCCTCCCGGCAACCATCACATGTCCCTTATCCGGTCTCTCCATTGCATAAATCATTTTCAATAGAGTGGTCTTCCCTGCGCCGGAGTCACCTCGCAAAAGCACATTCGCGCCTTTTGGAATCTCCAGGTTCACATCTTTCAGCGCCCAAATTCTTCTACTGAACCTCTTTGTGACATCAAAAAACCTTATCATTTGAACCTCCACCTTCTGCCAATGGTTCAGATACCTTCATTAACCAAGCCTAGCGCAAAATCACGAACTAAAGAGCCGGGAGCGCGGCGGGTTCGGACCCGCTGCGACGCAATAATCACTGCACTATTTCAAAGAGCCGCAACCCATCAGACGGGCCTAGCCCCGCCCCAATCCTCCTAAGAGAGGAGTTTTGCAACAGGCTCTATTTAAGGGTTATCATAGACCTTAAAACACGGCAAAAATCTTGAATTTCAGTTTCTCTTAGAGACGTGTGTGGTGAGCGGCATCATATTCACAAGACAATCTCACCCAAAAAAGCTTTTGAGTTCCCACTCTTCGGGAAGTTTCACACCATGATCATGGGTTATCCTGAATTTTTTTTGTAACTCTAACTACATATCTGCAAAAATGTTTTCTCTGTGTTTTGCGAAACAATAAAAACACTGGCAGACAAAGCTTTTCCGGTTTTGCATTACAAGAAACCCTGCTAACAAAGACTTATTGAGCTTAGGAGTTTTATACCGCCATTCGATGGGAGCTTGCGAATCTAAGATCCTCTAATGGCCACTAGGTGGCACTCTGCGAACTTCCTCCTTAAAAACCCCTACACGACAAGGCCATTAAATATTGCGCTTTTTTGTCACATTTAGACCGGAGGCTTTTTAGAGTTTTTAAATAAAAATAAACCTGTTTTTTAAACTTTTTTCGAAAAAGCAGTGCCTAATTTTTGATCAGCAAGATAACCTCTTGTTTTGTAACGTTTTTAAAAACTATCCCCACAGACTTATCCACATCTGGTACCCCATTATACGGTGCTCTGACAGTTAAGGGGCACAAGATGTTGTGGCAAAAACTTGACACGTCTCAGCTACGAGTTTATCAACGAAAAAGACCCCGACGGAAAAACATTTTTTTTGTTTTTGTGGGGGGACGTACAAAACGTCCGAGGGGAGTTTTCTGTCTTCGGGATACACTTTGCATTATTGGTCCTATTTGTCCTTTACATTCTATAAGCTGAAATCCTATCAATGGGATTTGGCTTAAACGATTTGGGAGTCATAAGATAATGGAAGCCACTCAACAACCTCAAAACAACGTGGAACATAACATTAAAGGGCAGGATCCGTCACAAAGAACCAAATATGAGAACGCGCCATCGAAAGGCATTACAATAGACCGCTACTTTACCCAAGAAGGTCAACATCCTTATGACGAGGTAGAGTGGGAACGTCGTGTAGCGTCCATAGTTGGTCAAGACGGAAAGCCTGTCTTTGAACAAAAAGACGTTGAGATACCGAAAAAATGGTCTCAGACCGCCACAAATATCGTCGCTCAAAAGTATTTTCACGGACCCAGCGCCACCCACGCGCGCGAAGAAAGCATCCGTCAAGTCTTTGATCGTGTAGTTGACACCATAAGAATGTGGGGCGAAAAACAAGGATATTTCAAGTCCGAAACCGATGCCAAGACTTTCGGGCTGGAGCTCAAGCACCTATTGGTTAATCGAAAAGGATCTTTCAACAGTCCGGTCTGGTTCAACGTCGGCATAGATGAGCACCCTCAGTAGA
>JAABSF010000620.1 GCA_011390535.1 Deltaproteobacteria bacterium
GTGATTGAACCTCCACCTCTACTTGGAGCCCATGAGGCGCCAGCTTCCTTGCCCTGCATACAGCTTCCCAAACTGAGCCGCAGGCGGCTATATGATTATCTTTTATCAGGATGCCGGAGCCTAAGTCTGTACGGTGATTGTGTCCTCCGCCTTTGGCAACAGCGTATTTGTCTAAGATGCGCCAGCCGGGGATTGTTTTTCTTGTGTCTACGACTCTTGATTCCGATCCAGTGGCTGTAACCAGCCTGACATAGCGGCGGGTCAAGGTGGCCACGCCGCTCATCCGCATGAGAAAATTCAGTGCGAGCCGCTCTGCCGCCAAAAGACCAGCTCCTGAGCCCACTATTAGAGCAACCTCTTGATCTTTAGAGACATCATCTCCGTCATTTACAAGCGCAGAAAATCGTAGCGAAGGATCCACCCTGGCGAAAATATAGGCAGCCAACTCCAAACCACATATTACGAGATCATCACGGGCGATGATGCGCGCCTCACATTCTCGAGGTTCAAGTAAAACCGTCTGAGTCGTGATATCGCCTCTTCCCAAATCTTCTTCGATGGCTGAATCAATAAGCGCTTCAACGTGTGGTGTAATAGGGCAAACCACGTGACCCTCCTTGTCGAAAAAAACATCATATGACAGGTGACTCCCCGGAGCCGGGCACCCCTGCCGCCATTAACACAAACAATCTGATCTACATCATCAGCCGGGAAACTTCCCCGACTGATTAATCTCAATATTTGTACAATAATACCTCTAAAGCGAGAAGGATGAAAGGATGAAAAATATGAAGAATAAAAGCACAACGCTTCCGCGGTTTTCAACAGTTGGATACAATGTGGACATAGGCCGTGGCCAAAAGTCGCAGCATAAACCGGTTTCGTTGGAACGATGGAAATGGTTCGGTTTTATAAAGGCGGGAAAAAGTTGTGATCTACGATTGTCATGAAGATGTTGCAGCACATATGGAAGATAATCGCCGCCCCTATGGAGCCTGTCCCTTCACGTATGTACCCGAAAGCCAATGCAGGCAAGGCCACTGCGAGACGGAGCGGGTTAAAGTCGATCAGGAAATGCCCTAAACCGAAGAGGGCGGCCTGAACCAACCAAGCCCAGCCGAGCTCTACTCCGAAGATTCGACGGCGTCCTCTCCACACTTCATTCAATCTACCTTGTATGTAGCCTCTAAAAAAAAATTCTTCCGGCAGCGAGATAACCAGGAATTCAGCCAGGAGCAGCTCCCAAAAGCCGGACGGGAGGCTGAACTCCACATTCCCCGCTCCTCCTACGAATCGGCGACAATCTCTGCCCAATGTGCCCAAGAGGTGGGTTTTATCTCCGCACACAATTGTGTAATAGCCGATATACAAAAGCAGGAACACACCCAACACCGCCACTGTTGCTGATATGCTCCATATAATGTTCTTTGATATGGGATGTACGGTTATGCCATAATCGGACAACTCTTTTCCGTTTCTCCAAATACGCCAGGCAGCCCCGTAAACGAACAGCACGGCGGCGATGCCGCCTAGGTTGTTTCGGATCCAGGAGAGAAAAAAGCCACCTTGATAAAGGATGGAAATAACCAACGTCACAACAATAAAGGTTACGAGGACCTCTTTTAGAATCTGCGCGCTGTCATCGTTCCCAGTGCCGTTGTCTATACGACTGTTTGGTGTTCTATTGTTTGTCTCTTCCATTATGCTTTTATACTAATTATTCTTTGGAGCTTTGCGGTATGTGTTTGAAGTTCCTTTACTTTAGGATAAGACTTGTTTTTCCGTTCGTGCCCAACGGATTTTTGCGGTCATAAAACAAACGCCAGGCGTGCCTGCAGGCTGAAGACTCCGTTGGAGCTATAGTCTGGTCTCACTTGAGAGCCGAATAGCAGATACCCCGCCTCCAATCTCAACAGCATGTGACGAAGGGTGTCATCGCCCATGCCCCACTTAACGTCAAAGCCCATGTCAACCTCTGTGCCGATATGACGACCACGATCTTTTGGAAAAAAGAAGCCATCTTGTTTGTGAGACCAGGCAGACAAGATTCCGAGACGCATAGTCAAGGTCTCCAAAAACTCCAAGCTGACCGTGGGCATAAAGTAAAATGAGTTAAGCACGCCTCCGGTGGTTTGTCCGCCGGGGCCGTCAATGGAGGGGGAAGAAGATGTAAACACTGGATAAGTGATGGATCTGAAGGAGGCTGATCGTTGACGCAGAAATTCACTGTAGAGGATCAGCCCGACATTATGATCCGGGTGCATAGCTCTCTCCCGGTAGGTTTGGTCTTCGTAAGTGTTGTCTCCGGACGCCTGGCCCCCTTCAATCTTTAAGTTGAAAGGACGAAGTGCCCGGGTTGAGGCCCGCACCGCCCAACCATGAATTCTCACGCGCCCGGTTTTGTTTCCCACAGGTATCGAGTCGGGTTCTACACTTCCTGCTATAAAGTAAGCTTCACTCTCCAGGTTAAACAAGCGCCCAAGCTTAATGTTTAAGTATGGATCGATTATGTAAAGATCAGCCTC
>JAABSF010000621.1 GCA_011390535.1 Deltaproteobacteria bacterium
CCCGAGGAGCTTCGATAAGAATGGACCCTCCCGATCCCCCGCCTGCACCCCAATATTCCCCGCCACCTCCCGAAACATCTATTCTTCCCGAGGTTTCGCCGAATACTCCGGTTCCGGTTATTTCTATATTGCTTCCGGCGGCCAGAATAATCGCTCCTCCTCCCGCCCCTGCTGCATTTCCGGAATAACCGTCGTAGGGTTCACCTCCGGGAAACCCTCCCCATATAGGGCTCATCAACTCATCGGACATGGAAACACCGCCGGCGCCACCGGCGCCGTAGTTTGTAAGCCATCCACCGGCGCCCCCTCCCCCTCCATATCCTCCACCTCCTGCACCTGGGCCGGTAATACCACAACCAGAACTCGGACCGTTTGCGCCATGTGATGAAAGCTCTCCGAGGTCCTGGGGAACGCGCCCGCCGGGACCAGGCAAATTTCCTTGGGCCGAGGCGTCAATGTAACCATGAATGGTGATATTTTCTGAAGCGACTATTGCAAGCACCCGGTCACCATAAACACTCACCTTTACATTCGAAGGAATCGTCAAGTTCCTGAATCGCAAAACCCATATTTCCGGATGATACTGCCCCTCGTCTGGATTTCCACCTTCTATAGTACGATTGGCAACACTGTAAAACCCAATTCCATAAGTGATCTTCATAACGGACGTGTTGATGATGACATCGCTGATGGGCTCAAAATCCTCCACACCCTCGGTCAAATCCGAGGATTCCAAATTGGTGGGAGTGAAAAGATAACATCTATTTGGTTGCACCATATCGTTGCAGCCGAGTCCACAATCAATCTCTTTGGTTATGAGCCCGTCACTCCCGCACTCGATAAGAGTGTCACCGGTGCATACAATGGTATCGGAATCGCATTCGTTGCACTGATCGTGATCAGGGTTGCAACCATAGTTACATGACTGAAGAGGCTCTCCAAGGCCGTCTTCTCCGCATGACATCAATATGTCACCTTCACAAAACTGAGTCCCCGGGATGCATAAGCACTGAAGATGTTCCTCAGAGCACCCTTCCGGACATTCTTTGCTCTCAGAAATCCTTCCTGTGCCGTCGCAAGCGATCAGAGTGTCGCCCAAACAGGATATTTCACCGACAAGACATTCGTTACACTCTCCTCTTTCCGAATTGCATCCATATTCGCATGTATGCTCCTCTACGATTTTACCGAAGTCATCGCAAGTCACCATCATATTGTCGTGGCACCCGACCTCAGAAGGTCTGCAATCATGACAAATCGCCTTATTTTCGTCCGATGTGCAACCCCATGGACAATGTTCCTCTGAAATAATTTCTCCACCGGCGCTGCATTCCACAGCCCTGCTCTCCACGCATCCGAAAGGTTGGGATGGATCGCACTCGTTACAACGTTGTTCGAATGTATTGCAACCGGCTTCCCCGCATTCTATCCTAACAGTGGATTCTCCGTCCACACTACACAACACAAGCTCCGTACCATCACATCTTTCAAAAGACCCCGGGATGCACTTTCCACTTTTCTTGCTGTCTCCGCATGCACTGAGCATCAAAAAGCAAACTATTACAGGTATGGGCCCTCTCCAAAAACCTGAGCATCCGCACGAAAAAAAACTGAAAGAAGTATGGAAGAATCGTGTTCTTTGTTCCCTGTTGGGTATCATTTCTAGTTTCATGATCGGATTTCCTCTCAAATTTTTCAGGATTCCTTTTTTCTCATCTATACAAACAGTCAGGTTACCTTACTCATCGGTTTTCATTACTCATCAGGGACAGCTAGGGACATAGTTTTGCGGAGAAGCTTCATTAAGACTGATCGCCTCATGGTTAATCTTCAACACAATGTCATCCAGATGGGTAAGATCGAGATCCTCGTTTGTAGGTTCAAACTCAGGGCCGGGTATCCACAGAGTCCAATTAGCAAAAGCCACCGATCTTCCGAAAAATCCGGTATTAGGCTGCGCCGTCCCGTAGTCATTGACACCGGCCTGAACAATGACTGTCTTAGGATCAATATTGTAGTTTACGATTACATCTCCACGCCCTTCGGTATACGCCTCACAAGACCGGATCATTGATGCTCCGGATTGAGTTATGGAGATACGTGCTTGATTATCACCCAGAAAATCGCCTACAAACATTACCTGGATGCTCTTGATTCGATCATTGCACATTAAAGAGCTGAATAACCCATTGTCTTTAAGCACCGAAGTGGCGAATTCCAAAGTAACGCCGCCCTCACCGTCCAGATTTTGTGTGGCCAGTAAAATTCGCCTGAATTGTTCTTGAACGGACACCGGTTCACTTGTGACCGGATCGATCAGTTCACGGGTGATGCCCAAAATATCCCTGCGCACTGATATCTCATCAACGTATTCTTCCGGCGATCCGTAAACCTGCCGAAAGTGGGCGAAATTCGTTTCCATGCAGGTCAGAAAAGGCATCAACTCCTCTGCCCGACGGATTGCATACAGATCGCTTTCAACGAAGGGAAAAACAGTGTTGGTCTCATATTCAAAAGCCCGGGCG
>JAABSF010000622.1 GCA_011390535.1 Deltaproteobacteria bacterium
TTTCACCGAGGATCCCAAAAGTTCCAAGAACCAAATCTCGCATCGGAGCCAGCATATCTTCTGACTGAGTCTCAATCTGGAAACGTTCCGGTTGCACGACTATTTTCATTCCCCCAATTTTAAAAATGGTCAAATGCGGCGTAATCAACTTAGTCTCAGCCGATTTAAAATCCGGCTTTGAGATCAAGTTGTGCCGGTAAAGCCAGTCCGGATTAAATATCGCTGGGTTCAAGGCACCAACGAGCACAATGGTAGCGCCTTCTATTTCCGGCTTGTAGACCATGGTGAGTTTTCCTTGTTTCCTAATCACTTTCCTGCGTTACACCCGTCAAATTGTATAATATGAAACTAACCAAGCGTCCACAGTAAAGTATAGGCATCATATGGAGGTAGCGGCCGCCTTCCATAGAAGGCATTTCAAACGCCCTTCTCTGTTTTTCTACAAAAGCTATCAGGTTATTCATTTTCCATAGGTTTTCCCTTTTTATAGAAATTCTCTCAAAGAAAATTTCGAACTTGAAAGATTCATATCTTTAGCATATTTAAAAGACTACTTTGTGCCGGGCGACAGATGGGAGGAAATTGAACCTTAACCAGTTCAAACAAAATCCAGCAAGTCGACGACACAACGGGACTCGGAATTTTTTGAAACACAAATTTATATAAGAGAGGCCTTGGAGACTTTCTGTGTGTAGAGAAAAGTCTCCCCTGAACCAGATTGAACCAGCATCCCTGGAACAAAAACAACCAAAAGAAGAGACAATCGAAATGACTTCCCAAAACCAAAACTTAAAAAAGAGTTTCTTAAAGCTCAAGGCGTTCAAAAACGCCGGCCTGATAGTGACTCTGGCAGCAACTTTAATATCCTGCGTAAACATCGAACTGGATCCTGTAGTCGACTATGTAGTCATGGAGTTCGATACAAGCGCCGACCCGGCGAGGGTTCCCGAACCAAACGTTATAATGATAAATCAAGAGACGGGTCTCATAGATTTTTCCATCGGCGGCCTGAACATACCTGAAGACTGCGCAGATGGAGTTGAACTAGGGCTTCCGGTGGCGCAGTGTGAATTCTACCAATATTTGGAAGGTCTCGACGGGTTTCCCACACTCTCCCCTGCCAAAGCACCGGCATCCTCCCCGATTGACATGAGCACGGTTTCACTAGCTGATACATTGGCGGTAATCGAAGACACCCCAAGTAAATGGGGAGATGAAAAGGTGCTGACAGAATATGATGAAGAGGAAAATTATCTAAAAGTTACCCCTTTGGCAGGTTGGAACGTGGGAAAGACCTATCTTGTGGCGGTTCGTGGCTACGATAACGGAGTGGTGGGAGCAGAGGGAGAACGAGTCATCAGCTCTCAGGCATATTTTTTATTAAAAGAAGAAGAGTCGCTGATGTGTGACGCCTCGACACCCTCGGCAATACCCGATGATTGCAAATATCTGGAACTTCTAGCCACCGGAACCACCGAAGAGTCTGCACGAGAGCAACTCGTCAGCCTGGAGGCGTTACGTCAAGGTTTTTTGGAGGCCGGCGTATGGGATACATTGGACGTATTGGGGGATATGCAGAAAGATGAAGTTGCAGTGGTTTGGGCTTTTCCCACTCACAGCGGATCAGTTGCCGAGTTGAACCCAGCCGCAGGGATGGTTCCTTTGATAGATGAAGCTAGTTTTGACAATATATTGATTCCTGTAAAAGGCACTGTCGACGCCTCCAGCGTCCAGGCTTTCCACCCCGTTGCAAATCCTCAAGGGGGTGTTTATCTCATAGATCTTACAGAGCTGATGGAGGGCAATGACGCAGGTGCCTTTCCATTAATGACGGCATCCTATGACCCATCCGGAGAAGGCGTGTCATTGAACACACAGACCCAACTCGTGGAAGGCCACACTTATCTTTTTATTTTATCCGACAGGCTCAAAAACGAGGCAGGTGAGTCTTTTGTTGCATCTCCCACAACCGTTTTTTTGCGAAGCCATGGAGAATTGGTTAATGCCGAGGGAGAGAGTCAAGTGTCCAGCCTGGATGATGATTCGGCCGGCCAACTGGAAGAAGGTCGGATGATGCTGAAAGAGTTGCTCGACAATGAAGATTTCCAGAATACGACGCGCTTGTATGACCGTGAAAAAATTGTCTACCTCTACGCTTTGACATTACAAGAACCATAGAAAAGAAAAGGCAATAAATGGGGATGTTTGAGTTTACATCTGAGAAATGCATTTAAACAACGGGCTGAAAACCACGGAATACATAAACCGTTTGTGCCCGTATTTCAAAAAGAGAAGAAAAATGAAAAATTTGAAGATAACAGCCGCTGCATTCAGCGCACTCGCAGTTTTTACTTTCTGCCGCATTCAGAGTTCTCATGCCGCCGGGTTTCTGGTCTACGATATGTCGGGAGAGGCGCTTGGCAGAGCGGGCGCCGTCTCAGCAGCCATCAATAGTCCGGCCGCAATTTGGTTTAACCCGTCGGCCATGTCTTTCATGCCGGGCTATCAATTTACAGCAG
>JAABSF010000623.1 GCA_011390535.1 Deltaproteobacteria bacterium
AGCACTTCCCACCGCTCACCCGGATCAGAGCTGCTCACGTCCCTGATTAGCAACCGATCTTCTTTAGGCAAGTATATAAATAGGTTACCCTCACCATCCGACAGATAGTCATACCAAAACACAGCCATTACACCACCACTCGAAGCCAACCTCCTGGCCTCGACGAGCTGCTGATAAGGCAACCTGGAAATCTTTTCCGTCCGGACGAACTTAATCTTCACCGATGCATCGCTCAACTGACCGCTCACAGCTCTAACCACATCAGAGCCGTCTCCCCCCCCGACCCTGGGAATGAGCATTACAACAGTTTTTGTAAGACCATCACCACCGTTGGCTCCGGATTTTCCCCGCGGCGCGCCATACACAGCGCTCAGACAACAGAACCAAACCGCCGAAACCAACGCAAACATACACCCAAAGGAGGATAAAACACTCCGCCCGGTCACGTGAGCTGCTTGAGTAAAACTCTTTTCATGATGTTCCCTCATAGTAATCTCAGTATAGTCCCTATCAGATGGAATTGCATTGTTTTGTTTAAGCCTCCTGTGATCATCTGCTTTTGCGATAATAATTCAAATTGAGCCGTCCGTTCGGTTTTGAGTGCCCACTTATATACATGATGATTTGCAAAAAAATGATGAACCAAAAAAATAATGCCGACTTTTGGCAACTAAATGAATTTTGATCCGATGAAACTAAGGGTGACTCCGGAAAATGCCATATTTTTTACCCGGTTTTCCGGCTCTCCCTGCTTTCCTTGGGTGTTCATGAGAGGAGGCTTAGGAAATGAGTAACCACCTTGACAAAAAGCAGTTAGCCGACACGGGAAAACCATACCGCTGCAAACCAACGAGAGCTTTGGGGTGGTGGATGTTTCTTGGTGCCACGACGTTGGTTTGTCTCACGATTGGGGGTCGCGAGACTAGGGGAACCGGTACCGCACAAGTGACTACATCAAAGAGTATCCCTGAGTCCACAGTGGCCCTAATTGATCCCGAATCAGGGTCATCCATGGGTGGGGGCAGCACCGATGTGAATATCGCTGTCGGTGATATCATCTCCTTTCGTATCCATTTCACCTCTATCCCCGACAATGATCTTAGGGGAATTCAAGGTTACTTGACCGAATACATACCGGCCAACACCGAGGTGGTGGGGGTAAGAATTCTGGATCAAAACGGGGTCACCGTAAGACCTCGGCTTCCCGGCCTGGCTCCTGACGGTTGCGGGGCACCTTGCGACAGTTTTAATTCTCTCCCTTGTGACAATTCAGTTGACGGTTGCACAGGCGGTGAGAGAACACTCCAGCCCGGCTCTATCGCTCAAGCGCTGGCGGATACGGGGTTCTTTTTTGCCATCGACAACCGGCTCGGCAGGCACCCGGTGGATCAATTTCTCACTACAAATAACGGGATAGTAATGGATCCCGAGCCCAATTCCATAGGCCGGATTGCTCAAATAACCGGCATATCATCACCATATTATGCACACAACGAATGGGACTGGAGCGAAGTGCAAGCATTTGGAACCTCCACATCAGCGGATGGCGGCAAAGGGACGGGAAGCACTCCTTACATGTACGGCTCACCAGTCGCCGGGCCGGAATCTTTTTATATTTATGAAGCAACTGAGGTCACACCGAACGTCATTCAGTTCAACGATGTCGTAGGCCCCTGGGAGAGAATCTTTTACCCTGGCTCTCAAATCGGATACGGAGATCCGGCCACAGGAACCGGCAGCTTGGCCCGAATGTGCCAATCAACAGCCCTGGGATGGGATGTAACTCCGAACAATCCTATCCCCGCAACAGCGATACGCGCAGCCGTGGGTGCGGTGCATCCGGGAGAGCCGGGCATTTTTGAAATAGCCTTGAGGGTTTTGGATACACCACTGGACCCAATCCATGGCAAAGATGTCAACTGTGGAGAGGTTTTTTCCAGTGAGGTGGCCGGAGACGCGGCCAGGCACAATTCCTGGCCGTTTTTTCTTCCCTCGCCCGGGTGCGTTTATCTGAACCTGAAATTCGATCTGGATGTAGACAAAGTCCTCGCCGTAGGCAATGATAATCTGGTCTACACCATCAGCGGAAAGAACCTTTCCATAAATCCTCAGCATAATGTCGTTATAAAACAGAAGTATGACAACAACATCGTCCAATTTGTGAACGCCGAAGGTGGAGGGTACCTGGCGGGAAATTGTGATGGAGACGGCCTTGACTGCGTTATTTGGGAGTTGGGTGACCTTCAACCCTCTGACGAGTACGTTTTCTACAGTACATTCACAGTGGGGGGCACAGGCCAACGCCTTGTGCCCATGAGGGGAGTGTATGAATCAACCGAGCTTCCCGCTCCGGGTTTCATAACCAACGCAGTTACGGTAATTCGGGCGGCCCCGGTTATCAAGGTGGACATGGATAATCGCCAGCTCGGCACCCCTCAGGGCGGCGTGGCAAATCTGAATGGAGTGTTCACCAACGCAGGTACCGGCGGCTCTACTTGGGATGGTCTTTTTTTA
>JAABSF010000624.1 GCA_011390535.1 Deltaproteobacteria bacterium
ATCAGGGTGGATGCCCATGCTTCCCCCCAAAGGTAGAAGAAGAGCTGAGGTGCTCCAATTATTTTGAGAATGATGAGTAAAAAAAACGGAACGGCCAAAAGTAGTCGTGCTTTGGGGTTAGCCGTCAGAGTTCGTATTTCTTTGGCGAATACTGCGGAGGTGGAGTTGGCCAGACCGGGCCAAGTGAGCCTCATCCAAAGCCCTGAAGTGATTTTTGTCGGCGTGGTTTTGGAAGATGTTTGAGCTCTTTTTGTTCTATGTAAAGGCTGGGGCTTTTTGTACTTTTGGAATAATTTCATTAATCCATTTCGGATGAAACCTTTTGAACCATTCTTTTTGCCTTTTTTACCTTGATAAAAACGAAGTAAAAGTGAGAGCCCCAGAATCCAGGAGACTATCCCTATGCACACCATGGCCGCGCTGTCCAACAAGGCGGACGCAATGTGGCCATTGTGGGCGGAGATTAGGGCGGAAGCAAACCACCCCGGCGGAGTCTTTTGCAAGGAGTTGCTTGTTTGAGCTAATAGGCTCAGGTCTTCAGGAGCGCTTCCGAAGGAATCCATGCGTGCGAACAGCCAGGTGGCATCAACGGGAGGAATGAAAGCGGCAAGACCCAACAAAAAAATAACTCCCACCATTAATATTTCACCTGATCGGCGTGATTTCATTATGTTAAGGAAAAAACTCTTCAACAATTGTCCGGAGGTGACAATCATTAGTATAAAGCTGAGCGAGGCCACGATAATCGCAGTGATGTTTGTTTCCGGCTTTTTAATAAGCGCTAAGCATAAACCTGCGAGAGGCGGATAGAAGAACAGAACCCCTGGTTCCAAAAGGCTTGATGTGGTTTGGATAAAGTGCAGCCGGGCGGGTGAAACCGGATAGAAAAAAAAGCGCCCCAGCTCTTGAGCTTCGTCGATTTGTGCCGCTACAACCGGCCATAAAATCCAAAAAAGCCCCAGCAGGAAAGAAAAGATAGAGATCAAGAAAGGCAGCCATAAAGGATCTACATGAGGTTGTATGACAAATGAGAAAACAAAATAAGTTCCCAGACCTAAGCCGCCTGAGAGGATACATGCGAACAGAAGAGATCCAAATGCACCGATTAATCCTCGGCTCGTAAAGCCTCTCAAGAAAAGCTTAAACCTGAGGCTTGCCAACAGCCTCACTGTTTCCGAAAACGAAGGTGTTTTTTGCCTCGCGGGTTGTTTCATTAGTTCAGCTTCTAATGGTTTGTCTAAACATGCTCAAAAGCGGAACCGGCTGGGCCGGCTCCGACAAATAAAAACTCCTAAGGATGGACGTTAATTTGTAAGCCAATCCGGCATAACCATTTTACTCCCTGTTGGTTGAGAGACTTCGGAGAAAATCTCTTCAAGATTTTTTCCGGTTTTGAGCATATCGTCCATGGTGCTTTCATATGCAAGTCTTCCTTCATGAACGATTGCGATTCGATGGCATAGTTTTTGAGCTACCTCCAATATATGAGTGGTTAACAGAATAGTAGCTCCACCTTTAGCGATCTCCTGAAGAACAAGGCGTATGGTCGCCGCGCTGGTCGCATCCACCCCTTCAAAAGGTTCATCTAAAAACAAAACTTGGGGGGCATGTATGAGCGCGCAGCCGATTGCCAGCTTTTTTTTCATTCCTCTTGAATAGTCGCATATTAGGGTTTTGGCGGCGTTTTTTAAACGCAATGTGTCCAGCAAGATATCCGCTCGTCTTTGGGCTTCTTTTATGGTGAGGCCGAACATTCTTCCTGCAAAGATGAGCTGTTCTTGTGCGCTTAACCTGGAAAACAAAGGGGGTTCCTCTGATACCACACCCATCCTTGCCTTAAACCAAGGGTCGTTGGGATCGAGTGGCCGGTCTAGTATAAATATTTTCCCTTCTGTTGGACGGAGGGTGCCGGTGAGCATTGATATTGTGGTTGATTTGCCTGCCCCGTTTCGCCCTAAAAGCCCGAAAAAAGTTTTCTTTTCAATGCTCAGGTTCAGGTTGTCCACCGCCGTGACATCACCGAAAACTTTTGAAAGCCCGACAGTTCGGATGGCGTTAGATTCCATACTTCATTGTCCTCGATATGGGGTTCTTTGCGCTCCCGGCTCATCCTGCCTGAAACAAGCTATTAAATGATTATCTGCTATTCCAGTTGCCGGCATATGAGCATAAACGATTGACGATTACAGTGCCTGCGAAGCTGAGGGCTGAAGCCGCAAGAGCGGAGATCCTTGCTGGTTTTTTTGAGAGGGGGTGTCTCGGTTTTACACCACAGCCGCAACGGATTACTTCGAATTCTCCAAAAAGGCTCCACGGAGGAACAAATCAGCACCACCTAAACACTGTTCAACCCCAAGCTTTACACCTTTCAGCTCTTTACGTACCCCCATGAAAGCTGAGACATAAACGAGAGGAACCCACGGCCTATTCTCTTTTATGATCTTCTCCATACGAAAAAATAGATCTCGCCTCTTTGCGTTGTTTTCCTCTGTCATCGCAGCT
>JAABSF010000625.1 GCA_011390535.1 Deltaproteobacteria bacterium
TGGGAGTGGGGGTGGTTTTCCTGGAAGGTGACAGCTATGCAGCGTCTACAAAGGGGCTTGGTGTTGTTCCAAAAGAAACCATAGCAAAGTTGATGGCGAATCGTGTAGAGAAAAAGAAGTATTCCAAAGCGGATGGCGAGGTTGAGTACGAAGGGTTGAAAGCAGTGCCTGTGACAGTGGGCGGGAAAGAGTTCTTGGGAGCTTCCGGTGTTATGACTGGTTCTCGGAAAGTCGGGGCACATACCTTTTTGACGCTGCTCTCCTTAGAAGATGCTAAGGAACCGTTCAAAGCAGTCTCGTGGGTGATTATCCTTTTGGGAGGTTTCGCCATTGTAATGGTTTTGTTAATGATCTTTCTCATGTCCAGGAATTTCCTCAAGCCTCTTGATGAACTATACAGCGGAGTCAACGAGATGCTCTCAGGAGATCTGGAATATACTTTCGGTGTCGCGTCATCCGAGACAGAAGGGCTTTCCTATGCTTTGAATGCGCTCCTTGCTAAGTTGTTAGGTCGTCCTGAACCTGAAGATGAAGAAGATGAGGTGGAAGGTGATTCGACGGTGGAGGCCACGCTGGAGCTGGGCCCCATGCCGGATTCCTCAGTAGCACCCACAGATGAGGCCGTAGTTTCAATTGCGGCTGAATCGGACGATGACCATTACAAGAGAATTTTTTCCGAATATGTGGAAGCGCTGGATGAATATGGAGAGGATGTTTCGGCCTTTACCTATGATGTTTTCCGGCAGAGGCTGGATGTGAATGTGCGTGTCATTAGAGACCGATACGAGGTTGAAAAGGTGAGGTTCAGAGTAATCTCCGGCTCCGAGGGGAAGCCCTTGTTGGATCCTTACCCTATCAAAGAGTAATACAGGTTCTGGATAATACCGCCCTGATTAAATAACTCCCTTCTTAGGGCTGACTCAAGAATAAGATCGCAAACATAGAGTTTTCTGCTTATGGTCCATACCGGTCTGGAGATACTCCTCAAAGAACACGCCATCCTTGATAACGCGGCTAAAATTGGTTTGCTTTGTCATCCCGCAAGTGTGGACCGGAAGTTGGTTCATGCATCGAATAGGATCTTTGAGCTGTGCGGAAAAAGATTGTCTGCTCTATTGGGGCCTGAACATGGTCTGCGCGGAGAAGCTCAGGATATGGAGGCTGTGGAACGGCATGTGGACCGGTCAACCGGTTTGGAGGTAGTAAGTCTCTATGGTTTTGATGAGGACTCTCTCACACCCGCCCGTGAAGTGCTTAGTGATCTGGATATTTTAGTCGCTGATCTTCAAGATGTCGGGGCTAGATACTACACATACGTATGGACGCTTATACGCTGTTTGCAGACTGCAGGAGAGACGGGAACTAAAGTCGTTTTATGTGATCGGCCAAATCCTATCGGTGGGTTGAGAATCGAGGGTCCGGGGGTGGAACCGGGATATGAATCTTTTGTGGGAGGTTACAACATCGCCGTTCGTCATGGGATGACAATAGGTGAGCTATGTCAAATGGTGATTTCAGAATGCGGAATTGATGTCGACCTCTCAGTGGTAAAAATGAAAGGGTGGCGCAGGGAAATGCTCTTCGAGGACACCGGGCTCCCATGGGTTCTACCGTCACCGAATATGCCGACTAGAGATACAGCGCTTGTTTATCCGGGGGGGTGTCTTGTGGAAGCGACACAGTTGAGCGAGGGGAGAGGAACGACGAGGCCTTTTGAGATTATGGGGGCCGATTTTATTGATCCGGATTTATTGGCGGAAACCCTCAATGAGATGAATCTCCCAGGTGTACTTTTTCGAGCGGTGTATTTTCAGCCTACCTTCCAAAAGTTAGCGGGTGTTCTTTGCGGAGGAATACAGCAACATGTGATAGATACCGGCTCCTATATGCCCCTCATGACCGGTGTAGCTTTTCTGAGCGCGGTGCGAAAGCTCTGGCCTGAAGAGTTCCAGTGGCGGGAAAAACCCTACGAGTTCGTGAGCGAGATCCCGGCGATTGATCTTTTGAGTGGTTCCTCTTTTTTAAGAGATATGTTGGAAAACAATGGTTCACTAAAGGATATCTGTGGGTCGTGGACGGATTATGAGGGTGAATTCGCTCGCAGGAGAGAGCCTTTTTTACTCTACTAAATGAAACAACGGTGGGTTCCTGAGTTGTATTTAGGTGAGGGAGCAAGAGTAAGAAATGGTGAGGGAGCAAGAGTAAGAAATGGTGAGGGAGCAAGAAGAGCATAAAGGACGTCAGCGGGTGGCTTTGTTTGGTGGTAGCTTTAACCCGCCTCATGTTGTCCATCAGATGGCTTGTCTTTACATAAGTGAAGTCGGAGGTGTCGACGAGGTTTGGATTATGCCTTGCCCGGACCATCCTTTTGGAAAGGTTTTAGCGCCCTTTCGGCATCGCGTGGCTATGTGTTCACTGGCAGCTCAGGGGCTCCGTGGTGTCTCGGTCTCTACTGTTGAGGATGAGTTGGATGGGCCTACCAGAACGCTCGACACTGTCC
>JAABSF010000626.1 GCA_011390535.1 Deltaproteobacteria bacterium
GGCCAATCCCTTATTCGCTCCTACCGGTACTATCTAAAACGAGCAGTAAAATGGGGCAGTCCCAAAAAGCCGCAGCATAGGCCGGGTGGATAGTCCTGCTTCACAGTACCACATTCCTCACCGCCACACCCCTCACCGCCTTCATCTCTTCATCTTTACAAATATCTCGTTCAGCCTTTCTCTCAAAGCCTTCTCATCTTGGTCGCTCAAGGTCTGCCCGGCCGTAAACATCTCAAAGAACAACAATTCATTTAAGGCCTGATAGAGAAAATCCGACTTATTCTGAGTCTGCAGTTTTTCCAACGACTCCAACAAAGGCTTTACAGGCAACGAACCATCATCTTGCAATTCAATGTTCTTGAATAGATCTCCATATCCTGTGCTGCCTCCAAAAAAAGAATCCAGCCCTGAACGAAGCTCCTCTTCACCTCCCTTGTTTCGTACCGCAGTAAATATTTTTCGATAAACTTGATTAAAAGTCTCAACCACTTGATGAAGCGCCTCCACTACATCAACAGGCTTCAACCCTCTCACCATTTCAGCTTGCTCCAAGATTCGTATGTAGCGCATCTGCAACAAATGAAAAATAATCTTCGTGGTCTCAAACTCTCCGAGACGGCTCTCCCGCCCAATATCTCTTACAGTGCGTTTTCCATCGATCAAAAAATAGACTTTGCTTTCTTTTTCTTCTAACCGCTTGGGAGGCACCTCAGGAGACACCTCTAAGATCACCTCGCCGGACGGGAGTTTCTCCCGAAAATAGCTCATCTCATCTATACGCCTCACACCTTCCATCAACAAATTATTGGTGCTCAAGCTCATCAATACAGGAAGGCTCCCCTCTTTTTTCATCGTGTAAAAATAAAACTCTCCCTCTCGAAAAAGAAGCACAATAGAAAATATCCTCTATCTGTTTGCGAATGGTCTTATATAAATCATGGACGGTGAGAGCACCTTCATCAACCAACACTTGCCCGAACTTCCTTTTACCATTAACTCTTCTCTGGGCGCTCTCCAGTTGAGCATTCGTCACCAATCCATAACGATATAAAACCGCACCTATCCGATCTTCCGGCAGGTTCGATGTCGCCATGCGGAGATCACCATTTTGGAAAAAAATAGTCTTTTTAGTTTCTTCATTGAGAACAACAAGCACTCCGCTTTTTTTGTTGCTGTAAATAAACGTCAACACATCAACGATGTCCCCTGATCTCTCAATGACCCCACTAAACACCACTCTGCCGATACGACGCTCAACCGAATCCTGGGAAACATCCTGCTCACCGGGGCCGATTCTCTTAAAAATCAACAGCTCATCAGGAGTGGGCACAGGCCGCCATTTCCCCGCCCTGCCGGCCAAGTGCTTCAGTATTCTTCGATCAGAGCAGGCTATACGCCCTTGACCGTCGACCTCTATGTACCCTTTTTTCGACATGATCTCACCACTTCTTCACCGTTCAGTGTATCGTTTTGCATCTTGACAAACAGGCCCCCAGAGCTTCTCCTGATTCAGTCTCAAAGTCCAAAAATTTAACGCCCATACCTATCAGGGATCTAATCTCTCCATCTTGACGAAACGCGAGATAATAGTGATTCTTTATCTCCGCGTGCGCAATGATCTCCCCTTGCGCGCGCTCCATAATAAAATGAACTCGCACAGGCATGCCTATGGGCAGAGGCTCCAAGGCTTCAACAAACATACCGCCTATTGATAAATTGCGTGCAATACAGCGCAGAGATCCATACTCCTCCGAGCTTATTGTTACAGGAAAAACCACATTAAAACGCAGACTCGCGCGCTTCTCACCGGCCATTTTCTGGAGCTCCATAAGTCACCTCAAAATCTCGGAGGCTGTTGCCCTCGGCGCAATCAACCTTTTGTTTATCGGCTTCACCGAAGTTTCAATGAGACAAGTGTACCAAGGTATTCAAATGAAGTCAAATGTATGACACTATACTACCAGTCTCGCGTTCCTTTTCATACAATCTGTGTTCATGGAGTTTGGTAACTAAAGCATGCCCCCATAAACTCAATGTCTGCGTATGCAAATAAGGGTTCAACCCATGAAGAACCAGCAAGCTTCAAGAAAAAAGATCTGTCCCTGGAGATGGAAAAATGGAGCCCGTCACAGGGATCGCCCCGGATTAACGCTTCAAACCCTGAATGGTATAAAAAAAGTAGGTAGGATTAAAGAGCCGCAAGAATGCTTTTTAAAAAAACCCCGTCCAAGAGATCCCAGCCCCTTCGGGAGAGAAAAACGGCACCACCGCCCCAGCCGTCTTAGATGACTTTTCTTTTCTTGCCTCTAAAAAGAAAAGAACGACACCGGTAACAACAAAAGCACCCCCAATGCCGTACATAACGTCGGCACCTAATCCAAGCACCTTAGCCGTTTTTTTGTTCTTATCGTATCCATCCAAATCGTTTAAAGATAGCTTGCTGTTGGCATCTCCGGCTGCGTCGTAGGCTAAAAGCCCGAGGGTCAAACCACCAGCCA
>JAABSF010000627.1 GCA_011390535.1 Deltaproteobacteria bacterium
AGTGGTTTGCTCTCTCTATTGTCTTGGGCGTGCGCGGTTTTTTTGGCGTGGGAGCTTTGGAGAGGTTTTAAGGGCGGGTTCAACAAAATAAGAGGCGAGAACCGGGATGGAAATGAAGCGATTTATTGGTCGCTGTCTTGGATTTCTGTTGCTATTCTAGCTCTACATCAACCTATATACTTTTTGGCAAAGGGGCTCTTTGCCGACAAAGGAGGGCAGACCTATTCTCTCTTGGCGCTGAGTGCTGGTGTTTGTTGCCTGATTGTAGGCTGGTCGGTAGCTTCGATTTTCACGTCCAGCGCAGAATATGAAGCAAAATGGAGGAGGCGTTTTTTTTCAGAGTCATCTTTTTGGGCTGTGGCCGGGCTGCTGATCTTAGCTTTTTTCCTTATGCAAACTCAAGGTGTCGGCTACACGGTCACCGATGAAAACATTTATTACTACAAAGCCAATTTAGTCGCCCAAGGAGAGATTCCATACCGGGATTTCTTTTTCGCCCACCCGCCGGTTCACATCCTGATCCCGGCCTTCTTTTTCTCTCTCTTCGGCTTCAGCCTGACGCTGGCGAAAATGATATCCATCAGCGCGGCTATGTTGACAGGCGTTTTTGTGCTCTTAACAGCAAAAAGAACTCTCGGACGACCGGCAGCGCTCATCGCTCTTTGCCTTTACTTGTTTTCTTTCGCCGTGCTGAACGCCGGAGTCAACCTCACCGGAATCAACCTTACGGTAATGTTTTTGATGGCCGGTGTGTACGCCGTTTTGTGCAGCCGTCCGATTCTGGGAGGAGCACTCACCGGGTTGGCTTTGACAACCGGCTTTTATTCTGCAGCGGGCGCGGCGGCGCTGTTGCTGGCCGCCGTGCTTCTTTCGCCCCGGTTTGGATTGAAATTCGGCGGAGGGTTGCTGGCCGTTTTCGGGTCCATCAATGTAATATTCTATATCCTGGGCGGATCTGTTTTCTTGGAAGGGGTCTACTTTTATCATGGTCGCAAACCCCCTGGTGACCCGAGACACATGGAATACGGAGCGGGTCCTATAAAAGCGCTCTTTTACAATCTCTATGTGATGTTGACTTCAAAAGAGCTCAAGAAAACCATTTTGTATCACAGCCACCTTATCTGGGGCTTTTTCTTGGCCCTGGCGGCGTGGTTGTCCGTTAAGTTCGGGTGGTTGACGGAAGGACACGTTGAACCATGGAGCCCGCAAAAAACCGACAGCTCAACAGAGTCTCCTGAAGGGGAAGCGCAAGGTTCCAGCAGCTCCAACAGAGCTAAAAATCGTGCAGATAAAACAAAAGAAAAGGGCAAAAAGTCTTTTCTGTCATCCGCGGCACATTCCGTACAACAGTATTTTGCTCGGCTCCTTGAATCTCCCGACGGCGGAACGGCTGTGGTGCTTTTAATCGGAGCCGCACTTTTTGTGCAGTTCAGCATGTTCAAAAAGCTCCACTCATTCTATTTCGTGCTCTGGTATCCATTCATGGCAATCTCGACGGCCTTTCTCTTGGATAGGATTTTCAGAACCCTCATTAAAGTTTCAGACGGAAAAATCAAGAGAGGACAAAAGGATACCCGCGCTGAAAAAACAAAAGAAAAGAAGATAAAAAAACAAAAACAAAAACAAAAACAAATAACAGCAGGACGGACAGGGACAGGAAGAGCTTCTTTGCGAAAAGCTTCCCACGCTCTTTTCGCCTGCGTTGCATTCGCTTTTCTCTTCGGTTGCTACAAAAGCTGCGAAAACTGGGGACACCATGTTCATGAATCAGAGTTCCAAAAAGCCGGTGAACGGCTGAATTACCCTTGGAGAAACCCCAAGTTTTTGAAAAAAACAGGCTCCCTGGTCAAATCCTTATTCTGGATCGATCACAGAATCCGAGGAGAGGTGGTCCCCTCATTCCGGCAATTCCTCTGGAACAAAAAGCGACATTTCGATACCGCGCCTGAGATAGCCGAGTACATAGAGAAAACAACCGCTCCGGAAGAAACCATAGCAGGCGCCTCAGCCGTGGCTCCCTTACTGGCAATTCTTTCAAACAGACGAATAGCCGACAATTTTGTGGACACCAACAGTTTGAGATTTCGCGCGGGCCTATCCACAACCGAAGAGTTCTATGAACGGGTTTGCAGCACACCTATTGCATATATCGTCTCTGCGCCCCGTTCCTTTTTTTCGTGGAATAAGATGCGCAATTACAACCGATTCTTGAGAGGTTTTTCCCTGGACAGGACTTTTGTGGATCACGATCTCAGATATGGAGGAACATTCACAGTGCGCTTACTGAAACGCACAAATAGAAAGAAGAACCCTCCATATTGCAGATACATAGATTACAGAAAAACGAAAAACCCCGGCTTCAACTCCCGTTATGGAGGCTCACCGCCCAGTGGCCGCAAAAGGTAGAACAAACTATCTCTCGGGTGGCCCGTCTCTTGCCGGGTGGCCCGTCTCTTGCCGGATGGCCCGTCTCTTGCCGGATGGCCCGTCTCTTGCCG
>JAABSF010000628.1 GCA_011390535.1 Deltaproteobacteria bacterium
CTTCAGTAATTGTAATTGCAGTTGTGGCGATTGCTTCAGTAATGGTAGCTGCAGTGCTGGCGATTGCTTCAGTAATGGTAGTTGCAGTTGTGGTGTTTGCTGTTTTGGTGTTTGCTTCGGTGATGGTGTAGACTGACGACTTAAAAGTTTTTAGCTCTTTCGGCTACACTTTCGCTTTGAACATGACTAGTGGACACCAACGCCCACAAGGGTTAAAAGGCTCTGATAGATAAGATTTTCGGGAAGAATCACGTCGACCCGATAGTTTAGAGTGTAATATCTAAGTCGCAAATAGAGCTCACCGAGCCGGGCTGCGCGACGAGAGATTAAACCCATGGACTATCCGTGGACAGGGAGATGATTAAATGTATTGGTTACTGATAATTACGATGCTCGCGCCTACAAAAGCCGAAGAAAAACCTGCGCCGGTGGGTTACAACAACCCCATGGACATACTGACCGCAGCTAAGGTGCAAGCTTACTACGCCCAAATCAGGGATTATAAAGGCTCCTTCGAGCATATCTACACAAAGCGTTTTCATGAAAAAGAGAAACCCCGCTACGGGTACCTCTGGGTAAAAAAACCCGGCATGATGTACTGGCGCTACGACGCCCCTCAAAAAAGGCATTTCGTGTGCGACGGGAAAAAAATCTGGATTTACACCCCCGGAGAGAAACAAGTTTTATGGCAAAATGTAAAACAGTCACAGCTGCCTTCTGCAGTGAAATTCTTGTGGGGGTCAGGGAAACTTTTGAGTGAGTTTTACGTCAAGTTGTTGCCCAAATCCAAGTATGGAGGAAAAAATAAAATTGTATTGAGACTGAAACCCATAAAACCCACCTCGCACTACTCTCACATCCTTTTTGTGGCTAAACCGGAAGGCCAAATGGCTCGTGTCACGGAAACCGTGGTCTATGATTCCTTAGGAAACAAGAACCACTACATATTCAAAAACACAAAGATAAATACCAATATTCAGAAAAAGCGGTTCGAGTTTAAACCCCCAAAGGGGGTTCGAATCATTGAAGCTACGGACAAGGCTAAAATGAAGCCCTGACCATTTTTAGGGCTGACTCAAGAATTCTGAGTCTTATTCTTACTCCGCCCCGATCCGGATTACATCTTCGATCCTGTCCATCACAGCCTTCCAACCAAAACGCTCGGATCTTTCTACGGTTTCTTGAGATAAAGATCTCAAGAGATCCGGATCGTTTTTCAGTCGTTTCAGCGCGCTGATCATGGAATCAGGCTGATCTGTGGAGCACAAAAACCCTGTCTCTCCATCCACGACAATCTCTCCAACCCCACCTACTTCCGTAGCCACAACCGGCAACCCTGCTATAGCACCTTCCATCATTGAGACCGGGGCCCCCTCTGTTCTGCCCCCGGCTGTCACCCCCGAGGTAGACACCATCACGTCCGCTCCACTTAAAAGGTCTCGCTTTCGATCCGGCCCCACAGCTCCTTCGAACCTGAACCTCGCTTCAAACCCCGACGCCTCCACCCTTCGCTGAAGACTCTCTCTCAAAGGCCCGTCACCTGCTACAATGAAAGTCGCTTCTTCAACCCCCCGAGCCAAAGCCAACAACCACTCAGGCCGCTTTATCGGCACAAGCCTCCCTAAAAACAAGACACAAAATCCCTCTATTCCAAGCTCCTCGCGAATCCGGGCTCTGTGACCTCCAACTACTCGCTGCGGTTCGGCTCCCATGGGCTGAACAAACGAGCGTTGTTTCAATGCAACGGTGTTTTTCTGAGAGAGCCTCTCCATGAGCACGTTACGGACAGCTTCACAGGAAAACATCACCTCAACATTCGAGCCGAGGAGAAGGCGAACTCCGGCTTCAGCAAAAACCGACCCCGCCAGCATCCTCACATCCGAAGAGTGTGCCACAGCGAGATGCTTTTTTTTGGGGAAAAGAATCGATGCCAATATCCCGCAAGGGATCAACCAGTGAGAAATAATGACATCAACTCCTCGCAGGAGCCGAAGAGCATCCCGAGCCATGCAAAGCAAAAAGGGCGGCAGCTCAGCCCAGAGCCAAGGGTTGGCTTCAAGAGAATCGGGCGCCCCCCCTCCATTAAAAACACTCGGCCATCTTTCGGGCCACGGATAACGAACGCGATGCGCGAAAAGACCACTTTTCTCCAATCCACCACCCGGTCCGGAAACACGACAAGAATCGGAACGAGCCGACCCGGGTGTACAACTGGGAGACGGTATGCCACAGGAAGATGGTGGGCCACTGGTTGTCGCACAGCTCCGAACTCTAGGTGCCAGGAGTGTTACGGAGTGCCCTCTTTTTATGAGAGTCTCCACCATGCCGGCGACAAAGCTCCCGGCAAAATCTTCTTCATGAGTAGGGTAAGAAGTGGTTAAAACTCCGATACGCAAAGACGACCTCTCAGGGCTTTTTTTCCAACACAGGCAAGTAGATCGAAAAGGATGTCCCACGCCCTATCCCGCTCAGGACTGAGATAAAACCTCACGCATCT
>JAABSF010000069.1 GCA_011390535.1 Deltaproteobacteria bacterium
TCCAGCTTTACGATGTAAGGCGAACCAAACAGTCCCCTTTCATACCAAAGTAAAACTGAATCTCCGATGAAGGGTTTGCTTCATCCAAAACGCCTTGATGTACAAAAACCAGCACACCGTCTGCATCAAACTCAACAAACTCGTCTCTATTCATTGAACTATCAGGAACACCCAGCGATCCGACCGGACCACGTTGAACCCTTCATCAACCAACTATATAATCGCGTATCACGATACTTATCACCCCACCCCTATCAGCAATAAATTCTTTTATCGAGTCATTTTCAAAAACGGCCTTCCTCATGAAACCTCCAACTGATCTTCTCGGCACGCTGACGCTTCGGTTTCGCCCAAGAGCTGTACTTCAAAAACGCAACTTTATCACAGAAAACCCATCAATATAAAGAGATCAGGTTTTTATATAAAAACTCAAAATGGGCCTGCTACGGTTGACGTGAAACCCATGCAATAACTTTGTATATTGGAAGCATCGGTTCCATTTTACAAAGCTAATTATTGACTCAGCCCCCTCGTTCCCCTCGTTAGGCTACCATGGAGGCATGACATCATACATCCCGCGAAGATTGGAAAGCATCCTGGCGCAACGGTTGCGTGATCATCCTGTCGTGGCGCTGTTGGGGCCTCGACAAAGTTCAGCGCAAACCGGAGCTCTTTGAGGTCTTGCGTCCAATTATTGATGATCGTAATCACAACGGTCAGTTTCTGGTTTTAGGTTCGGCTTCTCCCCAACTCCTTAAACAGAGCAGTGAATCCTTGGCCGGACGCATCAGCTTTTTGGAGCTTACACCCTTTTTACTCACCGAAGTGGGCGTAGATTTGGAAAAGGACCTCTGGCTCAAAGGGGGATTTCCAAGGAGTTTCCTGAGAGACGAGAACGTCACAAGCTATGAGTGGAGAGAGGATTTCATTCGAAACTTCTTGGAACGTGACATCGCCGGGATGGGGGGAACCGGGATAGGTTTGTCTCCAGAGGCACTGCGGCGCCTGTGGCGGATGTGCGCCCATGTCCACGGTCAAACCCTCAATCTATCAAAATTGGGTGGAGCCCTTGAGGTTTCTCACCACACTGTGCGAAAATACATCGATGCTCTCGGGCAGACTTTTCTGCTACGTGTTTTGGAACCTTACGAGGCCAACCTCAAGAAACGTCTCGTCAAAACGCCCAAATTATGCATAAGGGACACCGGCCTCCTTCACACACTGCTCGAAATCGAAACCATGGATCAGCTCTATGGGCATCCGATTTTCGGTTTTTCGTGGGAAGGTTTTGTCATCGAGCACCTCTCAGCAATTGTTCCACGTTTTTCCCTCTCCTTTTTCCGCACTTCATCGGGCGTTGAACTCGATTTGGTGATCCGCAAAGGACAAAAAACCGTGGCCATAGAGACCAAAGCAACGTCCGCCCCCACAGTGGGCAGAGGTTTCTGGAATGCTTTGCAAGCAGTAAAGCCCGATGAAATCTACATCGTTGCACCGGTAGATGACGCCTACCCGATTGAAAACAATGTGGTGGTATTGCCACTTTCCATGCTCATGGAAAATCCCCCATTTTGAAACCGATAGGATACGTATTGACATCGATTCGAACTGCCGACACACATTCCGGTTAATCCGACCGGTTACACGAGAGAATTCAGCTTTGCAGTTCTTTATTCTTGTGTCTCGGGTATGGTTTTTGCTTGGTGTGGTTTTTGCTTCATCACACGTTTATGGGTAAATTCTGTTTTAGCACTATATATTACCGGCACTACGAGCATAGTCATCATCTGGATTATCATTCCGCCGAATGATGGGATCGCCATTGGGACCATTATATCCGAACCTCTACCGGTGGAAGTAAGGACAGGCAACAGCGCCAAAATAGTCGTCGCCGTTGTCATGAGACACGGACGAGCTCTCCGCTCACCTGCTTGTATGACAGCCTCCCTGATTCCCTTAAGTGTCTCAGGCGTTCGGTTTTTAAAACTGTCCTTGAGATAAGTTCCCATCACAACTCCGTCATCGGTAGCAATGCCGAAGAGCGCAAGAAAACCCACCCACACCGCCACACTCAAATTGAGCGCCTTGACCTGGAACATCTCCCGCATGTTTACCCCAAACATAGCAAAATCAAGGAACCACTCTTGGTGATAAAGCCAGATCATCAAAAACCCACCCGACCAGGCTACAACAATCCCTGAAAACACCAGGCTTGTCGTCCAAACCTTACGAAACTGCAAGTAAAGGATCAGAAAGATAATCAAGAGCGACAGAGGCAACACCAGCATTAGACGCTTTTCGGAACGCACTTGATTTTCGTATGCTCCGGCAAAAACATATGAAACACCTCGCGGAATATGCAGCTCTCCTGACCGTGCTTTTCTCTCAAGATACTCCCGCGCCTTGTTTACGGCCTCTACCTCTGCGACACCTTCTTGTTTTTCAAAAGTTACATATCCGGTCAAAAAGGTGTCTTCGCTCTTAATCATCTGAGGGCCTCTGACAAACTCAATATCTGCAAGCTGTTTCAATGGAATTTGTGTTCCGTCAGCCGCCGCCACCAGAATTTTCCCAAGAGTTTCAATGTTGTCTCTTAACTCACGCATATACCTGACCCTCACCCCGTAACGTTCCCGCCCCTCAACGGTGGTAGTTACCGTCATGCCCCCGATTGCCGACTCAATGACCAACTGAACATCCTCTATGCTGATCCCGAACCTGGCTATAGCTCGCCTGTCTATGTGGATCTCAAGATAAGGTTTCCCTACAATACGATCTGCAAGGACCGTATTCGAAGCAATAAACCCTTCAGCTTCCTTGGACTTGAGGAGGCGCTCAATCTGCATACCAACTTCTTCGATGGTCTTCAAATCCGGTCCGCGTATCTTGATGCCCATGGATGCACGCATACCGCTCTGGAGCATAACGATGCGGGCCGTTATAGGCTGCAGATAAGACGCCGACGTAACACCCGGCACTTTGGCCGCCTGAACAATCCGATCCCAGATATCCCTGGGTTTTTTCACCCCGGGCCAGACTTCCCGACCCCGGTTGAGTTTAGAAGACAAGGCTGGTCGCCACAATCGAAACGGGTGCCCGTTTTCGTCTGGAATCAGCCTCCCTTTTTTATCTCTCAAAAATTTTCCTTGCACTTTGTAAGGACTTCCATCGGGCGCCGGAACCTTATCGCCTGCTTCGTCGCGGAAAAAATCCACCTCACTAGGGTCATATTTAAAGGTGAGCCGCCTATCGGAAGCATCAACGAGATACTCTTTTTTATAGTTGATGATTGTCTCGATCATTGATACCGGGGCAGGGTCCAGCGGAGACTCGGCACGACCCAGCTTACCTACAGCCGACTTAACTTCCGGAATGGCTGCTATAGCCATGTCCTGTTTGCGCATAATGTCCATCACCTCTCCGATGGAGGCATGAGGCATGGTGGTGGGCATCAATAGAAAAGACCCCTCATCCAAATTGGGCATAAACTCTTTACCCAGCCCGGGAAACTTTGCTGCAATAGCGGTTACAGACCTGTTCTGCTTTACAAACCCTGGCATCCAACCAAAGACACTGTTGAAGCCGAGCCAGATAGTTAAACCCAGGACAACTACAAAAGACGGGATCGATAAAAAGGCAACTTTGTGCTCCAAGCACCAACGTAGAATGTAAGGATATGCTTTCAAGTAAAGCTGCAAAACGAGAAGCACCCCGCCAATCATAATGACCACAAGGCTTATGTTTCGTACGAGTCCTCTCTCCGGCCCCAGCGGCATCCAATGTCCCGCCAAAAGTACTGCAACGATAAATACAGCCAATACGTTGAACCCTCGAACAACCCATTGCCGGACACTCTCAGGGATCCAAACCTTTACCAGTGACCAAATCCCCATCATTATCATCAGTCCACCTACCCACCACCAAGGAAGAAAAATCACCGCGGCAATGCCGGCAACTACCATCCCTCCATAAATGACATACCGCAAAATGTGTGAACGGCGTCTCTCTGAAAAGAAGAGATGCGCCAGCGGTGGAATCAAAATCACAGACACTATCGCCGACGCTATCAAGGCAAACGTCTTCGTAAAAGCCAACGGCTTGAAGAGCTTCCCCTCGGCAGCCTCCATGGTAAAAACCGGCAAAAAACTTACCACTGTAGTCGCAATCGCCGTTATTACTGCAGTCCCTACCTCACTCGTGGCCTCATATACAACCTCAAGCCTGTTCGCATCCCGGGGTGCACTCTCCAATTTCTCTACAATGTTTTCGGTAACAATGATCCCCATGTCCACAATTGTCCCGATTGCGATAGCAATCCCCGAAAGGGCGACAACATTGGCATCTACACCAAACACCTTCATAGCTATAAAAGTCATCAAAACCGCAAGGGGGAGCAACCCGGATATCAGTATCGAGCTCTTGAGGTGCATCAGCATGATCAACACAACGATTATGGTGACCATGATCTCGTCTGTCAGCGCGATCTTGAGAGTGTTGAGAGTCTCGCCTATCAGCTCACTGCGGTCATAGAACGGCACAATTGTCACTTGGCTTTCAGTGCCGTCAGCCAAAGTCTTTTTCGGCAACCCGG
Organism: Deltaproteobacteria bacterium; assembly: GCA_011390535.1. GTDB lineage: Bacteria > Myxococcota_A > Polyangia > HGW-17 > SLPX01 > SLPX01. The sequence continues at coordinate 4,592 of JAABSF010000069.1, forward strand.
GTGAAATCTCCGCAATCTTGCTTTTTACATTCTGAATTGTTTCTAGTGGGTTTGCACCCCAGCGAGCGGCGACCACCCCGCCTACCGCTTCAGCTCCCTCTTTGTCAAGCGCTCCCCGCCGTGTGGCCGGCCCCAAAACAACCTCGGCTACATCTTTAATGGTTATAGGTACATTGTTTTCAGAGATTATTACTGATTGTTCAATATCTTCAATAGACTTGATGAAGCCCACCCCCCGCACGACATACTCCACCTTGTTTACCTCAATGGTACGGGCACCAACATCCCGGTTGGCATTCTTGACGGCTTTCACAACCTGTTGGAGCGTCACACGGTGTGTTCGCATGGCATCCGGGTCTACATCAACCTGATATTCTTTAACAAAGCCGCCTATAGATGCGACCTCGGCGACCCCTTTCGCCCCCATCAAACCATAACGGACATACCAGTCTTGAATGGAACGTAGTTCCTGCAAATCCCACCCGCCGGTGGGGTTGCCGTCTTTGTCACGGCCCTCCAGTGTATACCAAAATATCTGCCCTAAAGCAGTGGCATCAGGGCCGAGAGCCGGCTGTACACCATCAGGGAGCAACCCGGAAGGAAAGCTGTTAAGCTTTTCAAGCACCCTTGAACGAGACCAATAGAAGTCGATACGATCCTCAAAGATGACATAAATCGTCGAAAAGCCGAACATGGAGTTGGAACGAATGGTCTTTACGCCGGGGATGCCCAACAACTGCGCCGTGAGTGGATAGGTGACCTGATCCTCTACATCTTGGGGCGAACGACCGGACCACTCCGTAAACACAATCTGCTGGCTCTCCCCGATATCCGGTATGGCGTCCACAGGGACGGGATCTCTTGCCAGGCCTTCAATATTCCAATCAAAGGGTGCAACCACAATCCCCCACCCGGCGATCATCAAAAAAGACAAAAAAACAATCAGCTTCTGCTCTATCGAAAACCGAATTACTCTATCAAGAATTGATGTAGCGCTCTTCTCGCTTTCGTCTCCAAAACCACTTTCTTGAGCTTTAGCCATTCCCTCCCCCCTTCATATTTTCCCCCTTACCCATAGTTCCACCCTGACCTCCCGAGCCAACATGATCCCCCGAGGCACCATGACCCCCGGAACCACCATGACCCCCGGAACCACCATGACCCCCGGAACCACCATGACCACCGGAGCCACCATCCGGCTTCGATAATATCCTCTTTTGTTCACCACATCTGAACATCTGAGCACCGAAGTATGGATTCTCAATTCCTGTCTTTGTTTGCATCCAGTCAGCGCCTCTGTCACCAAACGCCATAGAGCAATGAAAAAGAATAACCGGATCTTTACCCTGCACCCCGAACCGCTCAACAGCTCTTATGAGCTCTTGTGAGAGGATATCAAATGCCTTACGGGCGTCTTCTATGCTCCCTGCCTTGGCGATTTCCGAAGAAGCACTTCTAAGCTTTTCCAGACTCCTCATCCATTCCTTGTGAGCGTCTCCTTTGAGCAATCGCATCCTGACTTTCTTGAGCGCATCCAGAGCTTCACGAGCGCCGCGCTGTGAGGCTTCGAGATCGTCTCGACTCAACCCGTGATGCACTTTGGAATATGCACTCACCACATCCATAAGTTGAGTCTTGAAAGCGACAGGGACATCATGAAGACTCACTGTTTCGCGGGGAGCAACACCCCCGGCCAAGTGTTGCCCGTGATCTTTATCTCCATGATGATGGCCCGGAGGGACACCCCCCCCTTCCGGATTCATCATAGAAGGGCGGGCAAGAAGCTGAAGGGCGCTGTCAATCTTGAAGTTCCCGTTAGTGACCACCTTCTCTCCTTCTTTTAGCCCTTCAATAACTACATAGTAGTCCCCCGCCCGAGGTCCCAACACTATCTCTCGACCACGATAGACACCTGGTTCATGCTCCACATAAACAATCGCGCGCTTTCCGGTGATAAGGGGTGCTGAAGCTGGGATTACCAGCGGACTCTCTTCGGATCGTTGAGCAACTTTTTGATCCGTCTTTTTGTCGGACTTGTGACTCTTGCTGTGTTTATCTCCCTTACTTGCCTCCTTTTTTGGGCTGGAGACATCACCCACCGAAACTATTTCGCTCTTCACTACAGCCCGCACAAACATATCGGGTTTCAAGCGAAACTCCTTGTTATCCACTGTTATGCGAACCTTCACCGTGCGTGTTTTGTCATCTACGAAAGGATCTATAAATTCCACCCGGCCTTCAAAAGTTTCACCCGGATAGGAATTGGTCGTAAACGAGATCTTTTGTCCTTTTTTTATGCGCACGAGATCGGACGCATAGATATCCAGCTTTACCCAAACCCGGCGCAAGTCGGCGATTGTGAATAGTCGAGTTCCAGGATTAACATACATCTGCTCTTGCGCATGTTTTTCGATAACCACGCCCCCTACGGGTGCATGAAGTGTCACATAATCCATCGGCTTTTCCCGAGCCTCTATCCGCTCTATCTGTTTGGCGGTCAATCCCAATAGAGAAAGCTTGTGGCGCACAGCACTGAGGGTTGAACGGGCAGACTCTTTCGCATGTGGTAAAGCCTCACTATTCAAGCGCTTGAGCATCCTGACCGCCTGGATAAGCTCCATCTGAGTAGTCAACAACTCAGGACTGTATACCTGCGCCATCCACTGACCACGACGCACTTTTGCTCCAGTGAATTTCACATAGAGCCTTTTGATTCGCCCCTTCACCCATGAAGTGATGTACCCCACCAGGCGCTCATCGTAAGCGATCTTTCCCACGACCCTGAGTTCAGTTGAAGCTTTTCTGCGAACTACCGGTGTCACCTCGATCTCCGCAAGCTTCCGAGCACGCTCGCTCATCTTCAACTCACGAGGATGACCTGATTCATTAGCCCCTTCACTCTCCATCGGGACGAGATCCATACCGCATATCGGGCATTTAGCGTCCGGATCCGGCAACTGAACCTGAGGATGCATTGGACATGTGTACATTGTTTGTTCTTTGTGTTCTCCATTGGGTCCTGAGGCATGGTCGTGACTGTTATTGTCATTCGAACCACAATCGGAGAAACTACCCGCGACATAAGCCAACAACATCAAAATCAAAACAGCCCCAATCTTGAGAAAACGCTTTGTGTAAACCTTAATCGAAACATGCCCGACCACCCCTACCGGGGATTCCCCACTCTCACCTCCACCTTCTTCAGGGCTCGATGATTTAACCTCACCACCTTCTTCAGGGCTCGATGATTTAACCTCACCACCTTCTTCAGGACTCGATGATTTAACCTCATCGCGCTCTCCCCGCTCTCCAAAACTGTCACCGATCTCCTCTCTCAGCCCTCCTTTCCTCTCCTTTCCGGCTTTTTTAGCTGGAACAGGTATCTTATTATCCCCCTCCGGCCCATCAACACATTGATCATCCACCGAGACGTTGTTATTCTCTTCATCCAAGACGTTGCTCTTCTCTTCACCAGTCTTTCCCCTCAACTCTACAGGCATGCGCTGTTCAGACAAGGCATCATCTCTTGCCCTTTCTTGCGTCTTTTTATTGCTTCGATTTTCATAATCGTCCATCGCAATTCACCTTTCCCTGCTGCATCCTACCCAAAATTTCAGTTCTATCTTTTCTCTGCCTCCTGTCTTCCTCCGAACCTTTCGGCTTCATTCCCCCCGGCTTCATTCCCACTGTAGACAATACCTTTCGGCTCCACACTGAACTCTTTACCCACAACCGCTTGAAGCGTCTCCCATTGCTGGGCTTTTGAAACTTTTATCCGCCAATAATTGATCTCGTGTTTAAGCAGTGTTCGTTCATGATCTAACAAAGTTATAAATGAGACCTTACCTGACACATATGCGTTTATTGACGCTCGCAAAACCTCACGGGATTGAGGCAAAATCCTTTTTTTGTAGATTTCTATCCGTTTCTCCATTCGTCGAATGGCATCGCGAGCGGTTCTGACGTCCCGAGCAATCTCCAGCAATGTGGAACGTAGCCCCTGCTGTTCCATTTCGATGCCGGCCTCGGCCTCTTTCACCCGCGCTCTTGTCTTTTTTATGCTCCACAAAGGTATCCTGATCGCGATTCCAACAGACCAAAAATCCATCCCATCAACAGGATCTCCGCCTGAGTTACGCCGAAACCTATAGGAGACACTCAAACCAAGATCAGGGAAATAGCCTGTCTTAGCCTCCTCTTTTCGAAGCTTTTGAACATCGATGCGATTACGAATTTTCTCCAACAAAGGACGACTCTCGATGGCCATATCCATGAGAGCTTTTGTTGAATATTTTATGGGAGGAAAGCTCGCAAGTCTTATCTTAGGCACCTCATCGTCAATCTCACGCCCAATCAAGCTGTTCAAACGTGCCTCCACACCATCACGCCGCCGCCTTATTACCTCCAACCGATCATCCATAGAACTGAGAGACAGTTTTGCTTTCAACAGATCCTGTAAAAGTGCCTTGTCCGCACGATAACTCACATCAACAATTTTGATCACATTCTCAATTATCTTCCGATGCTGTTTTGTGATTTTCTCTTCTGCTTCGATATACGCTAAAGCCAACGCCGAATTTCTAACCAGAGTTTTTAATTCCAGGCGTGCCTCCTCTAAATCATTTTCAACAACACGAACCCTTCTTCTCTGCACCTTTCGAGCCATGGACAACTTTTTAGGCCAAGGAACACTCTGTGTAGCAGTCACCTGCAATCCCGTCATTGGAGTAGCATTAAACTTCAAAGGACGAAACGGCATATTCATCAAACCAACCGATATCAAAGGATCCGGATAAACAGCCACTTGATCCGTTTTTGACTTCGCAGACCGAATTCGAGCCTTAATCTCACGCAACGATGGAGATTCCCGCAGTGCCTCATCAACCATTCTTTTTATAACATTCGAACGTTTCTCCACCCGCACCTCCGGCTTCGTCAAAGGCAATTCACTTCCCGTCACATTAACCGTGTTATTCTTCCTCTTCTCTCCTTGTTTGTTACCTCCTCTTTCTTTTTCTGCGCGCAAATCTCCACCCTCTCCAAAAAAGAAGAACGCAA
>JAABSF010000629.1 GCA_011390535.1 Deltaproteobacteria bacterium
GAAACCTGCCACAGAAACAAAAAAGAAACCGGTAAAAGAAAACAAACCAAGCAAAAGCCAACCTGGCGATAACGAGGAGAATACAGACTAACCCCCCGATCAATCGCTCCCGAATCACCCCCCAATCACCCCTTCAATCAATCCTTTTATCACTCTTGAATGTCGCCGGTGATTCAAAGATCTCACATTGCTCGAACCCTGAATATTACCCTCTAAATACTTGCGTCAGCATGTCCGGGGCCATAGTATCACATGACAGTCTGCAGGATGTTGGAACAGGCTGTTTGAGCGGAGTCGGAAAACCCTCATGGAAAAAGAAACGACTACCCTTATGGAACAAGAAACGCTGCTTCTGAAATTTTCAGAATATTTTGAAGCGCTCTCCAACGTGCGTCTTGCCCTCCTGTTCGGGTCAATAGGGAATGAACAGTTCAATCAACATAGTGATATCGATATTGCGTTGGAGGGGTCTTTTGCTCCAGACGACCTCCTCGCCATGAAGCGGGATCTGTCTGTTCTCAGCGGACGGGAGATAGACATTATAGATCTCAAAAAAGCTGAAGGCATCATTTTGCACCGGATCATGACAAAAGGTTTGAGAATCAAGGATGATATAGAACTTTTTGTTCATTACCTAAAAAAAGCGTTGTATTACATTGAGGATTTTTGTCCTCTCCAAAAAATGGTAAAAAATGCACAAATTCGGAGCTTCATTGATGGATAAGGATGTCATTCGCAATAAGCTTACATCATTGATCCGCTTCATGAAACGCATCGAGGGCAGGAAACCAGCAAGCCCCGAAGCTTTAGCCGGGGATCTGGACGCACAAGATATTATCGTGCTCAACCTGGAACGAGCTGTTCAGTTATGTGTTGATATTGGGCTGCATATTATCGCCGCCAATAAAGCTGAAGCGCCCATTACAATGAGCGAGGTTTTTACCAGACTGCATGAGCTGGATTTGATCCCTGGTAAAACCGCTGATAGTTTATCCAAAGCCGTCGGTTTCCGAAATATCGCCGTAGATCAATATCGGAGTATTGACTGGGCGATAGTTTTTTCCATTCTGAAGGAAAACATGGCGGATTTTAAAGCATTCACAAAAAGCATCTTTGACATTCTGGATAAACCGTAGACGTTCCGCTTTTAATGAGTTTTCTAATGGCTGCAAACAAAATGTCGCATAGCAAAGGCTGCAAAGTACAAGAAAAGCGATTGTGAGCATAAAAACATAGAGGCAATGGCCGGAGACGACGCAAAGAGAGAACTGAATCTAATACACATCTGAAAGGAAACCAAAATGGGAGCTGTCGAAGACAAGATCAAAGAACTAGAAGAAAAGAAAAGTGCGCTGAGAGAGATGGGCGGCGCCAAAGGGGTGGAAAAACAAAAAGCCAAAGGCAAACTAACGGCGCGGGAGCGGCTGGAGCGGTTGTTTGATCCCGGGACTTTCTGTGAACTGGACATGATGGTAACCCATCGCTGCTCCAACTACGGAATGGAGAAAGTCGAGATTCCCGCCGACGGAGTCATCACCGGTCATGGACGCGTCAATGGAAGAACTGTGTTCGCATACTCACAAGATTTCACCTCCAGGGCCGGAACCCTGGGAGAGATGCACTCCAAGAAGATCTGCAAGGCAATGGATCTGGCGATGAAGGCGGGTTGCCCAATGGTGGGGCTTAACGATTCGGGAGGTGCAAGAATCCAAGAAGGTGTTGATGCGCTCTCCGGTTACGGTCAAATTTTCTTTCGTAACTCGGCCGCTTCGGGCGTAATCCCCCAAATCTCGGCCATCATGGGCCCGACTGCAGGTGGTGCAGTGTATTCCCCTGCGATGACCGATTTTGTCTTCATGGTCAAAGACTCTTCGTACATGTTCATCACAGGTCCCGAGGTGATAAGAGCGGTAACAGGAGAAAAGATCTCATTCGAGGATCTTGGCGGGGCCATGACCCACAACAAAAAAAGCGGAGTGGCGCATTTCGCCTGCGAAGACGACGCCGACGCGCTTGAACGAATCAGAGCTTTGTTGGGGTTCTTGCCACAAAACAACGTGGAAGATCCTCCCCATGTAGAGCCTTCCGATGATCCACACAGAGAAGCGGTCGAGCTGGACACAATCATTCCCGACAACCCCCGCAAATCCTACGATATGAAAAAAGTTATCAAGTCCATTGTGGACAATGGAGAATTCTTTGAACCACACAAGTATTATGCACAAAACATGATCGTGGGCTTCGGACGTCTAAATGGAAGGACCTTGGGAATAATCGCAAATCAACCGATGTACCTGGCCGGTTGCCTTGATATCAATGCCTCCGACAAAGCCACCAGGTTCATTCGTTTTTGCGATGCCTTTAACATCCCTATGCTCACCATAGCCGATGTCCCTGGCTATCTGCCGGGAAGCAAACAAGAATGGGGCGGGATTATACGTCACGGGGCGAAGCTGCTCTGGTGTTATT
>JAABSF010000630.1 GCA_011390535.1 Deltaproteobacteria bacterium
ATGCAAAAACTCACGAAATGCTTCTCTAGTTATGATTCAGAAGGCACTGCAATCGCGATGGCAATCAGATATATGCTAAGACAATTATAAGGTTCCAAAAATAATTCTGATGTTTGTTTCAGATCAAACTTTGAATTGAGGTGGAGAGGTCTTAGGGGCGTATCCGATTATACTAAACTTGGCAGTCTCTCTACATGAGAGGTTTTCAAGAAATAATTTACCCAGAATCTCTTGATTTTGAGGGGGTAAAACATCTGACGTTGCAGGCAGAGAAAAGCACATGGTGTGGCTGCAGATCACACAATCCATGGGGCTCTCAGTCACAGGGTGGTCATGAAAGGCCTCCGCGCTCTGAGAGAAGATCATGGCGGCTAGAATTATAATGGAAATCCAACGCTTCATTTCTCGCCGATCCGGAAAAATTCCGTGCAGTGTTGCAGCTTCGAAACGTGAGACGCATCACGAACCGAAAACATTCATCGTGAAGAATCGTTCGTCGAAGAACGCCTAGAGTGCAATTCTTCAATCTCACGGTTCAAGTTGGTAGAGGAATCTACCACGAGAACTCGGCATGTCAAGTGGTGGAATAATTACAGGGCGAGTTTTATTTAGTAAGACTATCCTATCGACCTGGGGTTCAGGGATGGGGACCCCCGAATTTATGCTCGAGTTCTAAGAGTTCGGAGACGGTTGAGGGCTGCACCAAGCTCATAGCGGCGAAACTCGGAGAGGTTTCCCGTAGGATGCTGCGAGAGAAAATCCAAGCCGTGCTCAGATATTCCCTCTTCGATCTCGTTCAGTAAATCATTCAGTGTTTTCTCTCCGTCTGCAAGATGTTTTATCTTCAGCATCGCGTCACCGATGGCGCGGAGCTGTCCCGGGTGGACAATCTGCGCTACGCTGGAGAGATCCAACTCATCGGTTCCGAAGAGCACTGTCTTTACTCCTCTGCTTTTTACGCTCTCTGTGCGTTTGCCTTTGCTGGGATCCAGGCTCTGGGGCAGAGGTTTTCTGAATGTGAGTGACCCAAAGCCGCCGCTTCCCTCATCGCACCGGTTGGATCCAAAACTTTCAACGATCTTGTGTGACTCCAAGGTAACATTTTTGGGTCTATATTCCTCCATGGCGATGACGCAGTCGGCGACCTCGAAATAGTCTCCCGAGCCTCCCATAACGAGTACGGTGGAGACCCCGTTATTGGACCAGAGTTTTTTTACCTTGTCTACAAAAGGGGTGATTGGTTCGTGTTCTTTCGAGATGAGCGCCTGCATTCTGGAGTCACGGATCATGAAGTTGGTGGCCGAAGTATCTTCATCCAGGAGCAGGGTCTTGGAGCCGATTTCCAGTGCTTCGATAATATTGGCTGCTTGAGATGTGGATCCCGAAGCATTTTGGCTGGAGAAATCGGTGGTCTTGATTCCGCCGGGCAGGTTGGAGATAAAGGGGGAAATGTTCACACCCGACACCGCGCGGCCGTCTTCCGCTCGGATCTTAACCGCTGTGGGATCTGTGACAACGAGCTCTCGGCCGTCTCCTGCCCTGTGGTTGTATATCCCGCGTTCAAGGGCTTCCAGTAATGTGGATTTGCCATGGAATCCGCCTCCAACGATAAGAGTAACTCCTTGTGGAATACCCATGCCCGTGACCTCTCCTGCGTTGGGCAGGGTCAGTTGTACCTCAAGGGAAGGTGGGCTTTGAAATGGTACCGCGCCGCGTCTCATCGGTCGATTGTCTACACCGGAAAGCCTGGGCAATATTGCTCCGTTGGCTACAAAAGCAATGAGCCCATTTTCTTGAAGTTTTCTGCGCGCATTTTCTGCGTCTTCGTTTGTCCGGGCGGCTTGTGCCAGGGTCTCCTGATCCAAATTGCGAAACAAGAGCGCCTCTTTTACCAATGCGGGTATGTTTTTTAAAAACATCTCTTCGGCACGACGGCCCAGCACCCTGCGTCCTCGCGCCGGCAGGCCCGCAAAGAAGCGAGCTTCAACGTAATCATCATTCATTGTAACTGCGGTGGTAAGGAGGACCTCTTGCCCGGGGCCATCCATGGTCAAGAGTCCGCTTTTACCCGAGCCTTTCCGGCCTGAGTATTTTTTCGTGTTTTCTGTAAACACCCCGGCCAGGTGTGAGCACACTCCGATCCGCCGGCTCGTTGTGTTCGTCAACTCCGAAGGAATCTGAGCTACCTCACGCACTAACCTGACTCGAATTTTACTGGGGGCTGCGTATGGATCCCCTTGCACATGATCGATAATCAGCTGAAACTCCTCGAAGTCGTATGAGCCCTTTATGCTCTTGTAGGCGGGATATCCCTTGCCGTCGATGTTTAGCAGTTTTTCACTCAGATGCTTTGCATCGTTCATAAATCAACCCTCCGGGTGTGTTTGACTGAAAAAGCAAAAATCAATTCGGGACACGATAACACACAGAACTCTCGCAGCAAAAACCACGACACCGGCGGGGTTAAGGGAGATTATTCTGCTTAGCT
>JAABSF010000631.1 GCA_011390535.1 Deltaproteobacteria bacterium
GAAAAAGATACTCGGCGCAGCTTACAAATCGGCATGAACCTCCTCCTTAGACAAGCCCGGCAAGTCACCGCCGATGTCACAAGGCTGGGCAACGCACCTGACATCCAGGCCATCTTTCGGAAATACAAAACCTTGGCTGAGCGCCCGGGCCCACGTCCCAAAAACGTTACCGAAATAAGAAAAATAATGGAACGTTATCGGGGAGAAGTCTCTTCAGGGCTCGTGGAGTTTTGTGACATATCCGGAAGGGTTTTTGCACGATACAGTCTTGGCTCCGATTATCTCACGGAGATCCTGGCGACACCGGACAACGCAAAAATCATAAAAAAGGGACTGGACTATGAGCACGATGTTAACTTTGTAAAGGGTCGGAAATATGTCGTCCTCAGATCAATTTCTCCGGTCATAAACTCAAGATATGAGTTACTTGGTGCGGTAATACTGAGCCTCCCTATGGACCATTATATGGCGAAATCTCTTAGGGCTACTCTTCAAGTCGATGTGGCTTTTTATACCGTCACGGAAGACAATACTTTCATCCCTGTGGCTTCATCCATGGTTAGACCTGACGGAAATCCTTATAGAGGATTTGAGTTACCAAAAGAGGTGTATGAAAAGACAAGAAAGAAACGGATGAACCTTGCGGTGACAAAGGCCATGGATCGCTCCTTTTCCGTCGGACTCATCCCTTTGTTGGATTCCGATAAGTCTGAATTTGAATCACCTGCAGTTGGGTTATTGGCGGTGGCTGTGGATCGGCAAGCCCTTGTCCAGAGTCGCAATGACGCAGTCAAGGCAATGGTGGTGCTGGCAGGTTTAGGCATCGCCGTGGCTCTCATACTGGCATTCGTAGCATCAAAGAGCTTGTCTACACCATTGAGAAAGCTGCACTCAGGAGCTATGGCGGTTGCTCGTGGAGATCTCGAACTAAAAATAAATGTCTCTTCAGGTGACGAAATCGGAGAGCTTGCCGACGCATTCAACTATATGACCGCATCTTTGAGAGAAAACCAAAAACGTCTCGCCGCCAGAATATCTGAGATTATTACTCTTCACACAATTGGCAGGGCTGTTAGCTCGGTGATGGGCCTTGATGAGGTCCTAAAGACCGTAATCGAAGAGATCCGAAATGCTCTCGGCACCGACATAACTGCGCTCTTTTTGGCGGATGATGACGATAATCTTTGGCTCAATGCTTCAGCCGGCCTGGAAGAGGAGACCATCGACGAATGGGAAAAGAACGGTAACGCTCCGTTGGCCCAGCCGGCGCTGGCTCTTGACGAGCCTCTGTCAATAGAGAGTGTTCAAGACCTCAATAAAGAAATAAAGAATAATAATGAAGCCCATCTCATGCAGGATAAGCATGCAATCGAAGACTCGGGCGGAATCAGTCGAGAGCAAGAACGAGAAAAGATTAGACGAAATATCTGCAATGTGGCTGAAAAACTCGGCATTACGGGTTCACTGATGGTAGTTCCCCTTGAGCAAAAGGAGCGCAGGATCGGCGTCATGGTTTTGATTCGCAAACCCCCTTCAGCTCCATTTGCTGAAGGTGAGATGAGATTGCTGAGCACTCTGGCCGACCAAACCGGGACAGCAATAGAGAGCGCCCGCCTTTATGAAGAGGTAAGAGCTTTCAACGAACGATTAGAGCAAATGGTTGAAGAGAGAACCGCTGAGCTGAGAAAAGCCAATGAAGAGCTGGCGACTACGCTGGAGGATCTCCAGGAAACTCAATCACAGCTTGTGCTCTCGGAGAGGTTGGCCGGCCTTGGTTCTCTCGTGGCAGGTATCGCACATGAAGTAAACACACCAGCCGCTGCAATCCAAGGGGCTGTGACTAATCTGGCGCGTAATATCGAAAAGATATCCACTATCTCAGCGCAATCTGTTGATACGTCCATCGGAAAAGAAGAATGGAAAGATTTCCTTGCCTTGATTTATAACAAGATCACTAAACCACCAACGCATGAAATCATTCCATCAGACGAAGCCGCCAAACGAGCCGCCGCTCTTGAAAAAGAGCTATCACAATATGGGTTCAAGAATGCTTCAAGATACGCTCGGCGCATGATCGATCTCGGTGCAAGAGAAGAAATCATGGATGTGGTTAAAATAGGAGGTCCCGAAAACGCTGAGTTGCTTGCATCTCTCCTTTTGCAGATAATTCTGTTGAAACGAAACACCGGCGCCGTTGAAACCGCAATCAAGACGATAAACCGTATCGTCGCAGCCTTGCGGGCATACAGCCACCTAGACCAGACACGGGTGGACAGAGTCAACATCCATGACGGCATAGAGACCACCCTGGTCATATTGAATAATCTGCTCAAATACGATATCGAAATCTCCAGGAAATATGGAGATCTACCCTCAGTCCCGGTGTATGTGGACGAGCTGAACCAGGTCTGGACCAACCTCATTGTAAACGCAGCCGATGCAGTGTCCCAACAACCAAAAGGTAGAAAAAGCGTGACAATTCAAACT
>JAABSF010000632.1 GCA_011390535.1 Deltaproteobacteria bacterium
TACAATGAACAGAATATTCGTTGTATCGACTTTGAGGAACTCTTGTTGGGGATGTTTTCTCCCGCCTCGCGGGGGAACGTGAGCTGTTGTACCTTCGATTATTTTCAGCAGCGCTTGCTGAACACCTTCTCCAGAGACATCCCTGGTAATGGAAGGGCTCTCGGATTTTCTGGCGATTTTGTCGATCTCGTCGACATAGATAATCCCTCGCTGCGCCTTCTCGACATCCTGATCGGCATTGTTAAGAAGGTTCACAAGCACATTTTCCACATCATCGCCTACATAACCGGCCTCAGTGAGGTTGGTAGCGTCGGCCATGGCAAAAGGAACATCCAACATTTTCGCCAAAGTCTGAGCTAATAAGGTCTTCCCACAGCCTGTAGGACCCAGAATCAAGATGTTGGACTTTAACAGCTCGACGTCTTCATCTTCTACCTGGGCGTCAATCCTCTTGTAGTGATTATGGACAGCCACCGAAAGAATCTTCTTAGCGCGCTCTTGACCTACGACATGCTCATCCAGAAATTCTTTTATTTCCTTTGGTTTCGGCAAGCCTGACCATTCTGATCGAGGCATCTCACGATCCAACTCTTCTGATATTATGTCGTTGCATATACCGATGCACTCGTCACAAATATAAACGTTGGGCCCTGCGATAAGTTTTCTAACCTCTTTTTGCGTCCTGTCACAAAAAGAGCATCTGAGTATCTTCATTCCCTCCAACCTCGAATCCTGAATTCTTGGGGGTTGCTATTTCTTTTCTGTCTTCTCGCCGTTATCATCTTTGTTCTTTGATGATTTTTTGCTGTTTTTCTTCTCCGCAGCATCTTTTTTGCCTTTTTCAGGCGAGGAGCTCTTTTTTGTTTCTCCAACGGACTTCTCTGTTTCATCTTTTCGATGAACAAGAACCGTGTCAATAATTCCATATTCTTGGGCTTCATCAGCGTCCATGAAGCGATCACGATCCGTATCCAGCGCTATTTGCTCAACCGTCTGCCCGGAATGCTTTGCGAGCAATTCATTCAGCCGCTCACGATTTCTCAGGATCTCTCTCGCCTGAATCTCAATATCGCTCGCCGGCCCAACAGCGCCTCCTTTAGGCTGGTGTATCATAATTCTGGCGTGAGGCAAGGCGTAACGTTTATGAGGCTCTCCAGCGGCTAGAAGCAACGCTCCCATAGATGCGGCTTGCCCCATGCAGATGGTGGATACATCGCACCTTATATATTGCATTGTGTCATATATTGCCATTCCCGATGTTACAATTCCTCCGGGAGAATTGACATAAAGCATTATATCTTTCTCGGGATCCTCGGATTCGAGGAACAAGAGCTGAGCTATGATTGTATTGGCCACATCATCGTTTACCTCGCTACCGAGGAAAATAATTCGGTCTTTTAATAGTCGGGAGTATATGTCCCAACCTCTCTCTCCTCGATGAGTTTGCTCGATAACGGTTGGTACGAGATATCCGGCCCTTGGATCCATATTACTGCATGAGCGTGTCACGCAATTCCTCCTTTTTTGTATTCAGCACGCCGTTTACCACAGATTCGAATCTATTATTGCAGCATGCACATTTTCGAACAGACGTCTCAATTGACGCCCATTATTTTTCCGTCTCTTTTTTTGTCGACTTTTTAGCCGTCGTTTTCTTTTTAGTGGTCTTCTTTTTAGTTGCCGGTTTCTTGTCTCCGGCAGGCTTCTTTGCGGCGGCTTTCTTCTTAGTCGTCTTTTTGGTTGTTTTTTTTGCTGTCTTTTCTGTCGTCGCCTTCTTGGCTGTTTTCTTTTTAGTTGTTGTTTTCTTCTGTGTCTTTGTCGACTCGGGGCTATCTTTTTCTTCTATTTTTTCGTCGTCGGTGGCGCCTTTTTCCTTTTTCGCATCTTCTGCCACCTCTTTCTTTTGGGATTTAGCATGTGCACGGGAGATGAGCAAGTCGACGGTCTTTTCTTCTCTGAGTCTCATTTTTATGGACTCTAGTGCTCCTTCGTTTTGAAGCTCTGCTTTCAGCCTGGCGACATTGGTGTTCCGGTATTTGGCCAATTCCTCTAAATGATTTTCCAGATCTTCCTCACTCACCTCCACTCCCTCTTTTTCTGATATGGCGTCAATTATGAGGGCCTGGTGCATTTCCTGCTTCGCCCGGTCTCTCATTGATTCTTCAAATCGACCCCCTGCTTTTTCAAGATCCTCCGGACGAATGCCCATGGAGGTAAACTGCCGACGCATCCGGTCTATCTCCATGTCTATTAACCTGGGTGAAAGCTCAACCTCGTTTTTCGCACATACAGCTTCCAAGACCCGGTTCTTGAGCGCTTCTTTTTCACGTTTGTCGAGTTCATTTTGGATCGCCTCGCGAACCTTTTCTTTGTATTCATCAAAGGTCTCAGCTAAGCCTGTGTCTTTTGCGAAGTCGTCATCCAATTTTGGAACAATCTCTTTTTTCAGGCCCTTAAATGTCACCAGGATTTTTGCCGTCTTAC
>JAABSF010000633.1 GCA_011390535.1 Deltaproteobacteria bacterium
ATATTAAATAAAAAAAGCGAAACCCTGAACAGGATTCCGCTTTTAAAAATGAACCGATAAACGGCCCGTTTTCCGCACGCTATGGCTCAGCGTGAGACTGATAACATTGCTCTCTGATAACCTACATAAGAAACAACAATTTCGTAGGTGGATTCAGGTCCGAGTTCAATGGAAAATTCACCGTCCGAATTTGTGGAAGTGCCAGTATTTGTTTCGGCAAGGACAACATTGGCACCTGCTAAAGGTTCTTTGGTTTCGCCATCAACTATTTTTCCACGAAGCTTTCCGTCTTCATTTTGTGTGCTGATTTCCATCTGTTTGCCAATTACAGATGGGGTTTCAGATGCGTCTGTAATTTTTGTTCTCTCATCATTACCATAGGCTTTTATATTTATCTCATCAAAAGAGCTATTCATATTAGATGAGCTCTGTTCATCTACATTTTCAGATCCGGAAAGTCTGAAGAAAATTGGGAGAGAAAACTGTACTCTAACGGGTTGACCACGCTGCATACCCGGTTTAAATTTGGCCTGACGAACTACACGGAGAGCTTCTTCATCTAAGCCTCCGCCAACACCGCGCACCACCCTGGCATCTTCTACGCCACCTTGCTCGTTTACCACAAACTGCACAAAAACCCGTCCTTCAATTCCGGCTTGTCTGGCCGTGGCAGGATAGCGAACCTCTTTCATGATTGATTCAAGGCCACCTATTAATTCCGGCATCTCTTCAACAATGGAATAGTAATCTTCTTTTTCGTTGAGGGGCTGATCTGGTCTGGGAGGAGCCGGCAACGTTTCCGCTTCCATGCCGAGGGCTTTCAGAGTCGTATTGTATGCCGACGGATCTGTATGCGTTCTAATTATGATAACTCCGTGCTTTCCTCGCTCGCCGTAGAGTTCAACAGCTTTTTCATCTTTGTAAACCTCAATTGATTTGATAACATCCGGCGGAAGATTATCAAGGTTGTCAATTTTACCCTGATGAGATTCCATCTCCCCGTTTTCTCCCCTGAAGATAACGATTTCGTGGTATCCCCGATCTCCGCTGCGATCTACGTCGGTCATCAGATTCAGAATCTCGTCTTCATCATCAAACACGTTCTCTGTCTGCATATCGGTACAGGCCATGGCGAAAACCGTAACCATCAGAATTGTGCTGAATATACCCAGGCTTATCCTCTTTGAATGTTTCTGTTTGTATCGTGATTGTGTGATCATTTCGATCCTCTTTTTTAGGTTGGATGATTCCTGAGCCATATTTACGGAAAGTTCTTTATTGATATTCGGAAGCGGAAGCAGTTCGAGCAGAAGAGATGCATATTTCTTCCTCGAAACGCTGTTTTCTGCCAGCAGTATGGAGTCGCACCTCAGCTCTCTGTATTCGATAATTTCGTTGTGAAGCTTATGAATAAGCGGGTGGAACCAAAACACTGCCCTGGTTAGTACAACCATAAGGTGGGTTATAAAATCGTTCTCAGCGATGTGTGTAAGTTCGTGACGAATGACCAGGTTGAATTTTTCAGTATCGGATTGAAGAGATGCGGGCAGCACAAGAACAGGGTGGTTAAACCCAAACGTTACCGGGATAATCGCATCATCCACGAAAAGTATAAAAACAGGTTTTTTAATGGTTTTCACCAACTTCCTGCTCTCATGATCAAGATTGTTCAATGAAAAAAGCAGCTGAAGCGCATTTGAATTGCGAAGAGACCGAAGCTTCAGCCACTGAACCGAAAGTTTTAATATTGTGAATATCACACCCGCGGCATACAGGCCGAAAAAGAGTAAGATCACTATTTCGGAGAACGTAAAAAGGGATTCTGTTTGTGCGGAAGAGACACTCACCTCAACCGGGTAAGAAACGGTAAACAGCGCCAGGTTAACCGGCTCTTCCGTTCCCTGCAACAGATACTCAATTCCCTGAATAGCAGAGAGCGCGAGCAGGCCGGCCGGCAGAGAGAAGAGAACGCCAAGCCGCACCTGGTAATGATACTGGGGATGGAGCTGCTCTTTATTTCGCATGTATGCCCATACGATCAGTGCAAGGAGCGACCAGATCGCGATTGGCAGCCAGATAAAGCTAAAAAAGACGTTTAAATATCCGATGAATTCTACAGCTAAGGTTTCCATATTACTCCTCGAGTTTGTCAATCATCCGTTTAATCTCAAGCCGCTCTTTTTCCGACAGGCTCTCATTTTGAACCAGGGTTTGCACCAGGTCCTTTGCAGATCCTTTAAACACTTTATCGATGAGATGGTCCACAAGATTAAACCGGACATCTTCGGGGCGAACTGCCGGACTGTAAATATAGCTGAGCCCCTCTTTTCTGAACTTCAGAAATTTCTTATCTGCAAGATTTTTCATGATGGTCATTACGGTAGTGTAGGCTACATCTCTGTCCTGCAAAATTCGTTCACGCACATCTGATACGGAGGCCTCCCCTAGCTCCCAGACATGATTGAGAATCTCCATTTCTGTT
>JAABSF010000634.1 GCA_011390535.1 Deltaproteobacteria bacterium
ATCCCGCCCCGCCCCGACCTCGCCAACTCCACCGCTGAGAGCGCACATCCATCGGGATCTTTTTGGTCAATATACTGGAAATCACTCGGATCTCCGCCCACCCGCTCCAGCCCCAAACGAACCTTTTTTTCCTCACCCAACAAGACAGCATCAGCCAACCCCTCTCTCCTCGCCTCCACTACAGTTTTCAGACTCTCCAAGTCCACGGCACCGGGCACCGCCACAGTGAAGCCCGAACGTTTTCTCGCTTCATCTCTCAACTCAGCGAAATTTCCAATCATGGATTACTCCTTATTGACGCAATACAAGCATTTATCTATTTATTGTGGTATCATCATCAAAAAGACAACCCACATTCAATTGTTGTATATATGAAGTTGCGATGATCCCGTTTTTTTTTTTCAAGATTAGCGAAACAGACACATCCACAAAAAGGGAGGCATAGAAATGATCCACACTTTCAAGACTCGCCCCGCTTCTTCGGTTTTTATTTTCCCGCGTTATCGAGTCAGAGCAATTATCTGTCTTTGCTTGGCTCTCAGCGCTTTCACCGGCTGCGGCAAAGGAAAACTGGACAAAAACGTTGATCGGCTAGTAGATGCCCTCAGAAAAAACGACTACGAGTCGTTCAAAAACCAGTCATCCGAGGGAATCATCCAACAGTTCGGTCAACAGAAGTTTAATATGCTCTCTCACACCATAAAGTCCCTTGGTGCGTTCAAGGATCGCACCATGAAAGGAATCAAGGTAAAAACCGGAGGGCTTAAGGAAGGGAACTATGACCTCGAGTTTGAAAAAGGCGAGGTTCAACTCAGGATCACCCTAAAAAAAGATAAGCTCATAGGCTTTGAGTTCAGCGGCGAACTTATAGAAAATGGCATGAAACAAGCCCGGGCCAAGATGTTCAGTGAGTTTAAGGTGCTTGGCATTAGATTCGTCGACACTTTTGGCAAACCGAAAAGCAATGTCATCAAACAAGGAGAGAAATTGATCTTCCAAATCGGTGTAGGTGGGCTTACCCCCGGGGCGGATCAGACCCTGGTTATTCGTGCGGATCTGCAGGTTGCAAACAGCAAAAATGAATCAGTGTTGGAAAAACCGAACTTTATAAATGCAAAGCTGCCTATTAAGAAAAATGACCCTCCTGTAGCTACGCTAAACGGCACCCTTACGGTCCCTAAACCCGATTCTTATTTGATGGGATTAAAAATCACGGATCTCATATCAGGGAAGAGCGTTATCCACAAAGAAGCTTTCAAAGTCGAACCTTAAGAGTGTGCCCGTACACTCTCATTAGAACCATAGTCCGGCTGGGTCACCCCCCTCAACGCCCTCGGTCCTGCGATCTTATTTGTGAGTCAGCCCTTATGCACGCAGCTCCGCCGATAGGATTAGATGTAGACGATAGGATTAGATGTAGACGATAGGTTTAGATGTAGACGATAGATTTAGATGTAGAGACGATTGGGATCGATTTCAGCGCGCAAAATCTTCAACTCTTCCTCTGTTGGGGGAGTGTTTTCTTCTATCTTATCGGCGAGAAGAAGCTCGAAACCCGTCTCCTCTCGAACTTTTTCAACGGTCACACCGGGTTGAAGCGCCATCAACTTCATACGCTTCGTCTTCTCATCATAGCCTAAAACAGCTAAATCAGTGATCACTCGATATGGCCCCGAGCCCGCCGGCAAGCCCGCCTTCTCCCGTGCGCCCGGACCGTCGAGATACCCTGCAGTGGTTAGGAAATCCAGCTTTTCCACAAATCTCCTTTTCCCGTGCCGCATTATCGCGATGGTCTTCCAACACAATGAACCGATGTCATTGGCCCCGCCGCTCCCCGGAAAACGGACCTTAGGCTTGTCGTGATCCCCGATGACCGTGGCGTTCAAATTGCCATAAGCATCTATCTGAGCTCCTCCTAAAAAGCCATACTCCACATAGCCCCTCGCTGCGGCCTCCATTAGATCGCATATCGAAGAAGCCACAGGGGCTCGATGAAAAGTCCTGGATCCACCGACAGCTAACGGGAGCTTATCCAGGCTCGGACCGACACCTCCAAACTCAAACGCTGCTACAAGATGAGGGGCCCGAATTCTTTTAGCCAGGGCCGCAGCCAACATGGGGATACCTGTCCCGATGAAGCATATGGTGTTGTCTTCCATCTGCCGGGCTGCGGTGCAAATCAGCATCTCACTGTTATTATATTCAACCATGATTTACCTCCGAGTGGCCAATTCCCGAAGCTCGGCCATCTTCTTTTCACCACCGATTTTTTCTACAAATTCGGCATGGTCTTTTGTTCCCTGCACCCACTCCAAAACATACTCTTGAACACCCTCGACGTTTTTAGCGCCGTCGAAATACAGCTTCATGTGTTCCTCGTCCCGCCAATAGACATATGGCATCTCTCCAGGCAGCGCGCCTCCCGGTGCCTCCACCACTGCGTCCACGATGTAATAAGGGATGAGTGTCCTCTCGG
>JAABSF010000635.1 GCA_011390535.1 Deltaproteobacteria bacterium
CGATCAAATCCGAGAGGTTGTTTTGTGGTGTGGAGCGATCGAAATATGAGCAAGAGAGGTTTTTTAAAGCTTCGGAGATGTTGAATCGTGCGTGGGGTATGGCGGAGGTGTTTGAGACGGCTTTTGAGGCGGCGAAACAGATTGTCGACTTTGATACTGCAGCTATCACCCTTTATGATGATAGAATAAAGAAACACAGGGTCGCGGCTGTGAAAGGGGAGCCGTCAAGAGAAATGGAAGGGCTTGTTTTCAGCCACAACTCTTCGCTGGTAGCGATGGCTGTCAAAAATCGTCATTATCTCCCTCTTCGGGGAAACCACCAGAGTCACCAGGTGGTGTTTACCAAAAAGCATTCTTTTAAAGAGATGCAGTCGGTCTTGGTTATGCCGCTCATCGGTGGTGATCGAGTAGCCGGCACCTTTGTTTTGGGTGCCGAAAAACCAGAACTCTTTAATCAAGACAAGCGTGAGATGTTGAGGGTCATAAGTAACCAGGTTGCGGTGACGATGCAGAACGCTGAGATGGTCCAGAAACTCGAAGAGATGGCTACGACAGATGGTCTGACAGGGCTCTCAAACCACAGAACTTTTCAAGAACGACTCTCTCAAATGATGGAGCGGGCGAAACGAGCAGGGAGGAAATTGTCGGTGATCTTGACCGACATCGATCACTTCAAGGGCGTAAACGATACCTACGGGCATCCTGTTGGAGATCAAGTGCTGAAACAGGTCTCAAAGGTGCTTAAAAACTCAGTTCGAAACATCGATGTAGTGGCTCGGTACGGAGGTGAAGAGTTTGCTTTGGTACTGGAAGAGACTGATGCTTCGGGGGCACTTCTGTTGGCTAATAGGATAAGAGAGCAAGTGGGGGCTCTAAGATTCGAATCCGATCAAGGCCCGTTTAAATGCACTATCAGTCTAGGTGTGGCCGTTTATCCCGAGCACGGAGACCATAAACAGGTGTTGGTCGAGCATTCCGACCAGGCTCTCTACAGAGCCAAGGAAGGAGGGCGGAATCGCGCCGTTCTCTTCGGCGGATCGTCGTTGGTGAATGCAGTGAAGAGTTGATGTTTTATAGGGAAAAACCCCTGATGCCTTCCTGAGACCTTTTTTGAGCCATCCTTAAACAAATCTGTGATAGAAATTACTGGAAAAAGTAGACAGGTTTTCCGGAGTCCGATCAACCGGGAAGCGACCAAGGGGAAACTCTTCCCGGCCGGGGTGAAAGTGGAGCAGAATATTCAGGTGCAGGATCAAGCACAGAAATAGCTTTTTTCTTTTTGGGAGTTGTTCAAGTTTATGGCCGAATATTTGAGAAAACTTCTGAATCTTCGCCCGGGTGAAGGCGGGCGGGTTTTACTTTTATGTTTGTTTATATTCACAACTCATGCATGCCAGGTCATCGGAAAAGTTCTCCAGCTGTCCCTTTTTCTCGCTTCGTATGGAAGATCGGCTATTCCTTATGCTTTTTTGTTGTCTGCTGTAGGGGTTACCTGTTTCTCTTTGCTTTTCGCAGCCCTGGCCAAAAACGTCGGCAAGAGAAAACTGGTCCCGACATCTTTGATCTCAATTGCAGGTGGTTTTGCCTTGTGGCGCCTTGTCATATTCGGACGAACCGGCCACGATGCTTTTGTATTATATATCTGGATCGACATCGCAACTGTTCTTGCGATAGTTTTGGCATGGAACTATGTAAATGATGCGTGTGATTCCAGAGAGGGAAAGCGCCTTTTTCCTTTAGCAGCGCTTGGTGCAAGCTTTGCTTTCCTATTTAACGGCTTCGGGATTCACCCGCTTGTCAAGATGGGATTGCCTGCTGAAGATCTGTCTTTCTTCATCATCGCGATGCTTTTTTTATCCGTTCTTGTTTTTTATGTTTTGGAAGCGAGATACGGTGTTTGTCTGGATTGCGAGATGAGCCGCGGGCGTACAAAAGGTAGGGGAGATAGAAGTGTCCAGAAAATCATCCAGGATAGAAAAGAGCATCGGGGGAGTCTGATATCCGGGCGCGGTCAAATGTCGGATGAACGGCTGATGTCGAAAAAAGGACAGCAGGTGAGGGGCGGGGTGAGAAATCATTTGAGGGGGATTCTGCGGTCCTTGAGACAGGGCTTTGCACAGCTGGCCGCAAACGACTTGATACGTATGTTCGCTGTGGTGACGGTGTTGACCATTTTAACCCAGCAGCTTCTGGATTATATGTTCATGAGCTCCCTTAAGGCTAGATTTGTAAAAGCTGATTTAGCTTTGTTTATAGGCGTTTTTATGGGGTCACTGGGGGCGGCGCAGATTGTCTTGCAGCTTGTGGTGACTGGGAGGTTTTTAAATAAATTCGGAGGCTCTCTCTGTCTAATGATGGAGCCGGTATTTGTTGCTGTTTCCTCAATCTTTTATGTGGTGTTCCCCGGGTTTTGGTTTCTAATGGGTTTTCGTTTCTTTGATAGGATTCTGAAAACTTCATTTTACAGTCCCAGC
>JAABSF010000636.1 GCA_011390535.1 Deltaproteobacteria bacterium
GTGGAACATAGAAACAAAATGATTAAGGGCCCTGAATTCGAAACCCTTTGTCTGATGGGGTCAAACCTGGAGATAGACGACCTGGAGGCGATCATCGACTGGAACTATGACATGGATCTTCTCGGGATCGATACCATGTCAACAGGCACGGTTTTGGGGTTCGCCATGGAATTATGTGAGAAGGGGCTTTGGGACAACGGGCTCTATTTCGGAAAAAAAGAGAACATCTCCAAGGCTATTCACGACATAGCATACAGAAGAGGTATCGGCGATGATCTCGCCAATGGCGTACGTTTCCTCTCAAAAAAATATGGAGGTGAAAGTTTTGCACCCCATGTAAAAGGGCTTGAATTAGCGGGCTACTCCCCCAGAGGGGCGGTGGGTCACGCCCTCGGCTACGCCACAGCCAACCGTGGCGGCTGCCACCTGGACGGCGGCTATGTCATCTACTTCGAGGTTAACGGCCCCATGACGCTTGATCCCTTGCATTACCGGTCCAAACCGGCATGGACCGTGCTCAACCAAAATCTAATGGCGGCCGTAAGCGCCGGCGGAAGCTGCCTTTTTTCGGCCTGGACTTTCGTGCCCCCTCAAGCCTACGCCCTACCCGGCAAACCAGTGGCATCTCGGGCCGTTTCAAAGATCTTGACCCACATCTGGCCCGCGATAGTCGGCCTGCAGAAGATCCCTCCTCGCTTGTTAAAACTGGATCTTCCAAATTTGCCGCATTCTAAACTGTTCCGCCTCGCCACTGGAATGAAGATGAACTTCGGACTTTTTTTAGAAGCAGGAGAGCGTGGATACAATTTAGAGAGGCTCTTTAATCTAAGAGAAGGGATTGATGGTAAGCAAGATACACTACCATCAAGATTTACAGATGAGTTATTAAACCCAAAAGATCCAAACTCCAAAGTACCGCTGGATAAAATGCTTCCTGACTACTACAAGATCCGGGGCTGGGATAAACAAGGTGTCCCCACAAAAGAGACCCTCAAACGGCTGAATCTGGATTTCACACGTTTTTGAAAAGATCACTCACTTCGAGGAATTCACAAAGGAGGGATCTGCCCAGCGTACGTCCGCGCAAGCTTTTCAATAAAAATAACGAGGAAAAAGAAAGAAACAGGACGACAGACAGAGACGACAGATAGAAGCGAACAGGTCTGAAAGGGTCCGGTAGAAGCCGAAAATGAAGAAATCTGAAAACTCAGCAACGGGCAAAAAGACGGTGGGCAAACGGTTTTATGCTTAAGATGAAATAGAAATCTTTCGATTCTTGATGCTTCTTGTGTACCACCGCTGCCAAAAGTTATAATTGGTTTTTATTGAGTGCATTTTCGTAAATCAAACAAGTTTCCTGGAGAAAACCATGAGATACTTTATTATGGTTTTGTTTTTGCTGCCGTGGCCGGGGTGCTCCGGGGCGAGTGAAATGGTTGAGGCGGACGCTGGGTTCAGAGATGGAGGTAGAACGGACGGGGGTGGAGAAGAATTCGGTTTTACGGATTCCGTCACGGTCGGAGATATCACATGGCATTTCGACAAAGAGTATAGGGTTGGAAAATTCGCCAACGGCGATCCGTGGGTGGCGGCGGAATTCGTTGTCATTACTCGGATAACTCCGGATTTCGACGGATACGATAACGGGTGGGAGGTAAACCCGGTGGTGAACGGATCGCAAGGATTTCAGGATGGTTGTTCGGGCGGGGGATTCGACCCGGCGCTGGTCCCTGACCTGCCTTATACCGCCCAAGGACCCATCTCCATAGTAAAGACCACGCCCACCGGTTCCGAACGTCCATGCATCGACCAGGCCGCAGTGCTCACCGTGCTGCCGGAAATACCGCCGCAAAACGGCGAGACAGTCTTCAGACCGCCTTACGTTGGGGATAAGAAACCCTATTACTTTGTAGATGATCTCAGGCTTGACTACCTTCCGGCTTACGAACCGGCCGGGAATCCACCGGAACTCGAATACATCGAGGAAGCGTTTACCGGGCTTCGCCTGGACCATAAGACCGGGGTGCTGGGAAGATCCCTGAGACCGGCGCAGAGCATGGCCGATTATCAGCCGAAAAACACTCCGGACATAAACAACGGAGTATTGAGGCTAATGCTTGACGACCCGGTGGAAGAAAAAATGGGAGCACTGATACAATATGTACAAGCCGGTATAGACAAGGTTCACACGATTTTGCTTGGACAGACATGGCCTGCGGGTGGAGGGCATCAACCCGGTCACATAGTTGCAGCGGCTTTTACCGCGACCATGTTGGAAATGAACGAGGTCAAGAGTTTCCTGAAGGATGCTTCTTTCTTTCACGCATCCACTTATCTCTTCTTCAAAACCGCGGACGGTATTCATTTATGGGGGGAGGAAAACAGCGAAGACCGCTATTGGACCTATATCGAAAGCGGTTCAGGCTCCCGGTCAAACAGGGATCCCTACGGGTATATCGACGGTGGAGAA
>JAABSF010000637.1 GCA_011390535.1 Deltaproteobacteria bacterium
TTTCGGAAAGCCGGGAAAATTCTTGTTTGTTTAGTATATGACATTCATGGAAATGGAACCAGGGGAGGATTTCGTCTACAGAAGAAAAACAACTACGCGAATAAAATCATCGCGGGAGCTGTGAATAATAATGAACCAAAAGAAAACCAATGATCAGTTCCCTTACTTCCGGGTTATCTGGTAAAATCTCAAGCATGATATGGATTCTCTCCGGTGGTTTGACCGGCTTGCTAATGGGTTTATGGGAGTATTTTTTTCTCGCTTTCACTGTAGAAGGTTTCAGCAGCGGAGGCGAATTACTGGTGTTTGTTTCAGGTCTGGTCTGCGGGATGATGGTTCTGGGAGGGGCGCTTGGGGGGATGTTTTTTTTGTCTCTTCTGCCCCTGAGGTATTTGTTTTCCAGGCGTGGAAAGAAGAGGACGCAGAGGGAGAGCAGGGAGACAGAAAGGACGCAGAGGGAGACAGCGGAGACAGAGAGGACGCAGAGGGAGACAACGGACACGGAGAGGATAGAGGCGGAGAGGGCGGAGAAAGAGAGAACGCAGACAGAGTGCACCGAGAAGACTTCGGGGACATTTTGGGTTTTTTTGGGTGGGGTATCCAGGGTTCTGGACTTTTTTAAGCGAGTTTATGAGAGGGTCTATCAGCGCTTTTTTAAAGGAAGTTTGGGGTTTTTAATAATTGGTAGCTTGGGATGGGTGGGAGTGGGGATTGGTTTTCTAGTAAACGCGGTTTTCTACCATCGGCTCTATTTGTCTTACCATGTTTTTCTGTCCGGCCTCACTTTTTTCTCCGGTTTTATCGGATCGGCTTGTTTTATCATTTTGATCCGCCGAAGGGTTCAAAAAGAGGCGGTCTTTCGGTTGTGGATGGTTTTCCTGTCAGTGGCCTCTGCGATTACAGGGGGTGTTTTTTTTGCGACGCCGCAGTTGGTCTACAATGAAAACCTGAAAGCCATCACCGCAGACAGAGGGGTTACCTCAGCGCACATTTTTTTTGGGCTGAGCAAGCTCTATGATAGAGACGGTGATGGATTTGCGAGGTCGCCTTTCGGCTATGATTGCGATGATGGTGATCCCAAACGGCACCCGATGAGATATGATGTTCCCGGAGACGGTATAGATCAGAGCTGCACAGGGGCTGACCGGTCGCCGCCTTTGCCACTTCCTGAGCCCCCTTCCTCTTTCCCCGCCGAATCCACAGGTGGACCCTATGTGAGACCGAAGAGGATCTTGATGATCACCATTGAAGCTCTTCGAGCCGACCGGTGGCCCAGATATACGAAGAGGAGGCTGCTTCCTAATGTGTACAAGCTCTCAAGGCTGGGTTTTGCCTTTCACAGAGCTTACGCAACGTCTAATTGGACGATTCCATCAGTTTATTCTCTCATGACCGGAATGTATCCTTCTCATGTAAAATTCGTAATGGGGATGTTGGATCAAAAAGACAATGTGGCGCTTGTTGATCCTGAAAGCAGCTTTGCTCGGAAGAGGCAAAACATGAGAAAGCTCATCCCGGTTCCCGCGATTGAATCAATGAATCTGTGCCTGGTTTTGTGCAATCGAATTTATATGAGCCGTGAACCGGGCATTTCGGAGTGATCGCCCTTTTGGCGTCCCACGGATATTTTCGGAATATAAGAGTTGGGTTTAAAAAAAGGAAGGCTGATCGAACAAATATTTTTTATTGAAGTTTTGATTCCATTATATATATAGTGGTTGAATTGCGGAATCAAGATTACAGTATTTACACGAAAAAAGAGGATGGTTTGTGATGGCTGGAAAAAATTGTTCAAAAAATCTCCTTTTAACGGTTTTCACGTGCGTTGTTTTTTGGGGAGCATGCTTTGGGGGTTGTTCCTTGGATTTTCCCAGCTCTCTTATTCCAGAGAGCGATGCTGCTGTAGATGCTGCTGTTTTGGATGCATCCGAGGTTGACGCATCTTATGTGGATGCATCCCAAACAGATGCTGCGCCCACAGATGCTGCGCCCATTGACGCCGAAGTTGCAGATGCTGAGATGGATGCAGCGGGAGTGGAATGCGGCAATGGGATATTGGAAGAAGGAGAGGACTGCGACGACGATAATGTCGAAGACGGGGATGGATGCGGTTCGGATTGCCGGGTGGAGGTTGGTTGGTATTGCAGCGGAGAGCCGAGTGTATGTGAGACCCAGTGTGGAGATGGTATCCGGGCGGGAGATGAGGCATGTGATGACGCCAATCAGGTCTCCGGTGACGGCTGCAACAGCAACTGTGAGATTGATTGCTCTAATGAGTCCACAACTGATTGCAACCTGGCCGGCGAGACTTTGAATGCAGCGGCGGCTTTTGTAGATCAAGATCCCCCCGAGGGTTTTGTGCAGTGTGCAGGGTTTAGAAATACGAATCAAAACGATGTAGCTGCAGGGTTGGAGGCAAACTGCCTCGGTGAAGTTCGCACCTTGCGTATCCGGTATTGGGACACCA
>JAABSF010000638.1 GCA_011390535.1 Deltaproteobacteria bacterium
GCAACCCACCGAACCACACGATCAAAACAGGCATCTTTAAAAAAACTTCATCCTGATACAAAAACAGATGGTGAAGAAAAGAAAAGTAAAGCAAGCTTTTCTCCGGTGGTTCTGCCTCCCGTGACTCTGCTAATCGACAAAAAAACCTATCTGCTTTCACAAATAAGCGCCGTTGATAAGCCCCACCTCGTAACCCGCTTTGATGGATATGAAAAGACAGAAGGGATCATGCTGGCACGCAATAAAACTCTTTTTGTTCACGAGGCTCCCAAGGTTAAAGAGAGGATAGAAAAAATAGAATTTGGGGAGTTTAATGACAAAGAGGCAAAACGGGCCCAACAGACGCATTGGGAGAAACGAAAAACATGCAATCTCCCAGCCGCTTTATACACTTTTTCTAAACACTCCGGCCATTATGAATCTTTTAAGGAACCCATTAATAACCTCGCCGAAAGAATCTATAGTGACGGGCTCATGATGATGGGTCCACCTGAAGTAGCCTTATTGAAACCGTTCAGTAAAATAGATAATATAAAAAAAATCCCTCTTGAGATCAGGATTCCTACCGGAAGAGTCCGTGCTTATAAAACAAGCCCCGGCGGATTGGTAACAAAAAAAACAAAAGCTCGCCAAGGGGCTTGCATGCCGACCAAGGGAACACTGGCTCAAGCGCTGGATCGACTTTTCCGATTAAAGCGCTGGGTGAAAGGTATTGGACACAAACCCGGAGCCCCTGTTGTGAGGGTTTTTCCTGCAGCAGGTGACAGAGAAGACCACTCTATCTATGAGCTCATAGTGCCTTTCCGATGAATTGTGCTGAATTAGCTCTCACGGAATAATTCCGATATTTCTTTTCCCATGATCTCCTGGTGTTGTATACTCTCGTCTCGTAACTAATGGACCTCCGGAGGGTTATTTATGAAACTGAAATTCCAAATGAATGAAACAATGAAAGGCTACCACCACTTTGTGGACCCTTCTTTCGGCACACCTGATGAAAGGATTCTGTTTTTTACCATCTCTTGGGGTCAATCATTGAGAGAGTTTCTGGCGCCGGGGAATCCTTCGTTTTTTCTTGCGGGAGCAAAAGGTGAGATATTCGTTGAAGGCCTCACAAAGTCACCTGTGCCTACAATGGGCAGCCTGGATTTAAGCTATTTAGAAAAAAAAGGACTCCGCTACGAACTTGCTTTTGATGTAGACGGTAAGGGATATCATTTTATAGGAGAAAAGCGTGACGTAAAGCTCTGGAAGCCCTGGATGCTGCCAAAAACCCACACAACATGCTACGGAAGGATAGAAGACACCAAATACAGAGTTATATCCAAATCAGTGTTACATTTTCCAATGGATTTAAAAGGGATCATGTCTTTTCTCCGAAGTTTTCAGGTTTTAGACGAAAAATAAAGATAACAGAAAATGAGGAACATGAGACAACCGGAACATGTTGGCCCCAATAGGTTAGAGCTTTCACTAAATCGGTGCAAAACACCCTGCGCAAAGCACCGCTCTTCTGAGTCTAAGATGATAGGGATCTTCCTGGTGCTTTGCTGTTTTCTGTTCATGAGTACAGGTTTGGCCCTTACAGCTTACGCCAAGGAATCAGCTTCAGAAACTGGTTTTTCTTGCCCTTTAAGGCCTGAGAATCTGCAAAAAGCAAGAGAATTGGCCGCGCACTGGTACAATACGGGGTTGGAATCTTACAGAGCAGAGAATTTCAAGAAAGCTGTCTCAGCTTTTGAATGCGCTCAGAGCATCCTCCCTGTCAGGCTGACGCGTTACTGGATAGCCCGCTCCAAGCAGGACGCCGGACAAACAAGAGATGCACTAAAAATATATCAAGAGCTTTTGGTGGATGCACCTCCCGCGGTAAAGACGACTGAGCTTCGGGAACGAATAGAGCTTCTTAAAGAAAAAATTTCCCGCGAATCCACCGTCCGGAAAGACACAGATAAACAACAGAAACAGCCACCTCCCAGAGAAGAAGCCGATACTGGTGAGAGGTCACAAAGAAACAAAAGAAAGACTTATACCATATCGGGGTGGGCATCCATAGGCGTGGGAGCAGCCCTTACAATTCTTGGCACGAGTTTCGGAATAGTCTATGGAGTCGACAAAAAAAAAATAGAAGACGCACCCGCCGGAACACCCTGGAACCCAGATCTAAAGAAACGTTATGACAGAATGGATGGGTTCAAGACCGCAACAGCGGTCTGTCTGGGTCTCGGTTTAGGCACTTTAGCCGCGGGAACCCTCTTGCTGCTCTTACGCCCAAAAAAAGAGCTCCAAAAAGAAAAGGTTTCAATATCTATAGCTCCCTCTCACAGAGGAGTTTTCGCAGGCTTCAGCACAGAGTTTTAGATGCAATCGGAGTCTTTTTAGAGATAAGATGCACAGAATAAGGAACCACAAGAATCATTAGAAGAATCAAAAAAGGATAGCAAAACATACACTAACTGTGTACA
>JAABSF010000070.1 GCA_011390535.1 Deltaproteobacteria bacterium
CTTATGTATGGGGGTGGGAAGCAATGAAAACCCGGCCCCTGAAAAGAAATTCAGGGCTTCTTTCATCCCCGCCGTGTCTCCTTTCTCTATTGCTTCTCCCATCTTCTCCTTCATTCTCTCTTTTCTTTTTTCCAACCCACCGCTCCTGTCTTGTTTGTTATTTCCGTCTTCACCTTTTCCATATTCGGCTTTTTTATATTCACTCATCAGTCTGCCTCCCTTATCTCTCACCTTTCAGAGGTAATCGCTCCTCCATCCCGCCTCCCAAAACCAATCCACCGGGCCACCTCGGGATATATCTCTCTCTTTGCCGATGGATGCGTAAGCATGTTGATGTGGTCATAGTCCCGCTCATACCCCTCGGCTCTGGACAAATTGGTAACACGGCAACCCTTACCGCCTATCTCCGCTGCAAAGCCCCTTACATCCATCGGATTTCCCAAGGCAGGATCATCTCCTCCTACAAAAAACCAAACAGGAGGAAACTCCAATTCTTTTGC
Source organism: Deltaproteobacteria bacterium (assembly GCA_011390535.1). GTDB lineage: Bacteria > Myxococcota_A > Polyangia > HGW-17 > SLPX01 > SLPX01. Next base: position 501 of record JAABSF010000070.1, read on the forward strand.
GGCTTGGCCATAAGCGAAGCCATCATCGGGATCAACCCATGGAGAAGGCTTAACCCAAGCGACACTATGGGCAAGGGAGCTAACAGTCTCGTCGTCAGAACCAACCCCGAGCCGGCGCGCCGGGAGATAACCCCACAACCTGGATAACCAGGGACACAGACAGTTCCAGATGAGATCTACATACAACCACTTTGTGGGATTCTGAGCTCTAACCGACCTTTTGGTCCCGAAAAACACCATGCGACTCACCCACGAAATATATTTCGGAAACCTCGCTAGTGTAGACGCCATGAGCACCCCTCCCCAAGAATGCGCAATCCAAATCTGTAACTCACCAGGGCGCAATGATCTAACATATTCCGCCATTGCGGGGATCTCTTCAGTGATGGCCTCCGTCTGACCATATGAAGCTCCGCGGGAAATGCGAGGTCGACTCTCTCCTCTTCCCCTAAGATCGGCTACATAACAATCAAACCCCTCACCTGCCAGGTAAGGTGCCAAACCTTTGCCTGAGTTCGAGTAGAAAATCCGCCCATTTTCAATGGCGCCATGAAGAAATAGTATCGGCGGACCTTCGGGATCACTGTAAAAACGCTTTAAGTGCAGCCTCTCACCGGTGGCCAAAAAGATAAAGTGAGACTCCTGTTTCACCCCGGAAGAGACATGGGCCGCCTTATTATGATCCAATTTCATAGCCATGTTTCGGTGTTTCTCCATCGCATTGTTTTCATGCATCTCCATTGCCACGTTTTCATGATTCTCCATTGCCATGTTTTCATGCTTCTCTATCGCAATGTTTTCATGCTTCTCCATTGCCTGGAGCATTAAACCGATCTGACATTGTGTCAAAATCATGGTCTATCGCGTAGAGACAAAAATGCCAAGGCAAACAAGGGAAAACGACCAATAAACAGTCCAGCAGGACTATTCAGCATGTTGCAGAGTAAACATTAATTGGTACCACTCCGACCGTGATGACCACCCGGTGAATTGTGTTGACTGGTTTCAAGCTTATGATTATTCCGCCTGGATTGGTGGCAGTCTTCCCGGCGAGACGTGGAGGGCAACTCAACAGCCCTGTGGATGAATTGCGAACAACCGCCCGTCATGCGGGAACCCCTGATCATGCAACTGCCCACAAAGGTTTGAGGTGCGCACGGTGCTAGGAAAATAGCACCTATCCGAGTCTTCGAAATCACTGTACGAGTTAAAAGGCCCGCAATACCAAATTAATCCCCGTTTAGGAACCGTAGACTTCAACAACCGAATTTATAGTAGAGCTGTTCTAATCTGCCGGTGAAAAAATACATTTTCCTTTTTTGCATTTTGGAACAGTTCTTTCATATGAACCACAGCTATATTTAGGGCAACGTTTCGGCCTTCTTCGAGATAAAAATGACTTCAGTTTCCTGGCTCCTTTTTTGTTAATCGGCCAGGTTCCGCAAGTTCCGCAATAACCACCATTAAACTTCACTTGTTGGCTGATCTTTGTACAATCTGAATCTCTTCTGCAAGAACAATAACTTTTTTTGAAAATTTCAATCCTCGGATTACAAGCCGTTTCATTCTTTTCTAAACCCTCCGCCACGATCTCATTTTGATCAGTGTCGATACTCTGCGGACCAGAATCCCTAAAATGTTTCATTCTTGCCATCATCAAACCCGGAAAAGATGATGTATTCATTAACTGATCGTTACAAGCAAATCCAAACACATGCGAATCATCAATAATTTTAGCTTTTTCAGCAAAATACTTCTTCGGAACGAGGAATGAAATTTTTTCTATATTAAAATCTTCAACCTTATACTTTTTATCTTCTTTCTTTTCATTTGACCCTGGAAAATGGATTCTTATTACTCTGCCCTCTAATTCTTTTGGTAAAACTACTTGAAACTCCGCCAAAGCTCCTTCTGTTTTGCCATTTCTGTTCTTTGATTTTTTCCCGATATAAGAAGAACGAAATTTTTTCAACTTCACAAAAACTTTAACTGCATTTTTTTTGGACAGCGTCTGTGAGTTTAGTTGCTTTGGCTCATCTTTTCCGGAAGCTATTTCATTCTGTTTAGCGCTGTCTCCTGCATTTATTCCAATACTTGTCTTGTTTATTTTTTCATTACTGTTGTTCTTCTTAGCTTCATTTTCAGGATAAAGCTTGCCGCTTTTCTTTTCCTTGTTAGCCGTACAAGCTGACAGTAAAAGAACAAATGTAAAAATTAATGGCTTTAAAAATGTTTTGATATTCATAAATACGGATAGTAGCCTACGATGAAAATCAGGACAACCCCCTAGCCAATGGTGAGGACTGGCTCACAGAAATGCAATCGATACCATAAAAAAGGTAGACACCTGTCCACATGTCGTATTATCAGCTAAAATCACAAGTGATCAGGTAACGGGCAAAGGGCCCAAGGGCGCACTTATAGGGACGACCTGATCGTAACGACTGGGAGGAAAATCATGATCAACTTAATGTTAGTGTGCATCGCGCTTTCGATGCCTTCTGTTCCGGGTAACACTCGAGAACTCGCTAAAAAAAACAAAGTCAGCGGTAAATGGCATTATGTCACATCCGACCATTGGCATAAAGGAAGCTGTCCCCCGCCAAGAAAGGCCAAAGGATTCATGAGCATTGAGAGAAAGGGAACCAAGGTCACGCTCAAAGTGCTCAGTGGACTGCAATGCAAGCCCAAGGATATGTGCATTTGCAAGGGTACCGTCAAAGATGGAAAAATTCATTGCTCCAAGACGATGAAGGTAGACAACGAAGGCGGCAAAGCCAATAACACTTTTCATTTGACTCAAAGGACGAATAAACTCATAAAGGGCACAGTCAAATCCTGGTACAAGCATCCCAGCGGCTTCAAATGCTCCTGGGGGTTCAAGGTCACCTTGAAGAAAAAATAGCTTATTTTTGCCTTTCCAATACAGCAAGCCGGTGCGATAACCCGAGCATCTTTAGAATGAGCGTTTTGTCTTAGGTACACTGGTTTAACAACACATGTAAAACACGTGTAAAACAGGTGTAAAGCAGGTGCACAACAAGTGCACAACAGGTGCACAAAAGATACTTTATCCCCAATACAAAAGCTCAATGCCGCAAGAGAACACAAACACAAACTCAACAAGTCGTGAACTCACCATGAAAATTTATTGTCGACAAAATTCAGAGACAAAAACAGAGAGCATCAAAAGACTACAAGCTTTCTCTGGTTTTTTGATTATCCATACCACCGCGCTCTTGATCGCATTTTTCGGAGTCTATTTTGTAGCCGGGTGTGAAGAGACGCCGTTTAAATACACCGAAAACAGAGACCCTTGTTCGGATCACAATCCACTTAAAAACGTCTATTTCGGAGATCTCCATGTCCATACAGGGCTCTCGTGGGATGCTTGGGGATATGATAATTTTCATACCCCTTGGGACGCGTACCGCTTCGCAAAAGGAGAGCCTATAAAATTACCGCCTCTGGATGAAAACAACGAGGGCACCCGGGTGGTTCAGATGGATCGACCATTGGACTTTGTGCTGGTGAGCGATCACCTGGAATTTCTCGGGGAGGTTCTCTTGTGCACCGAGCCCGGTCACGCTGCCTATGACACTACTGAATGCGCGATGCTGAGAGAGAGGAATACAACTGCGGTGACGGTATTCGGAATGCAGACAGCCTTCCCTTATCCCGAACGATTCGAAATGTGCCCACCCGAAGAAGCTGATTGTATTATGGCGGGGTTGGACCTCAGATGGTTCGATATACAACAAGCAGCAGAGGATTATTATGATCGCTCCTCCTCTTGCGAATTCGTAACATTTGTAGGTTATGAGTACACGGCGACTCCCGACACCACCAACATGCATCGCAATGTTATCTTCGCAAACGAACGGGTCCCCGAGAGACCACCCAGCTATTTCGAGGAAAACACCCCTTACGGGTTATGGCGAAACCTGGAAGAATCTTGTTTAAAGCAGACGAAAGGTTGCGACGTGATGACAATCGCTCACAACTCGAACCTCAGCAACGGCAGAATGTTTACGCCGGATTATGACGGCGCTGAAACCATAGAAGAAAAAAAGGAAGCCGCCGCACTGCGCCTGAAAATGGAGCCGCTGGCTGAAATATTTCAGCACAAAGGTGATATGGAGTGCAGAAACGGACTCTCCGGTATCGGCGGGGAAGCCGACCCTTTTTGCAATTTCGAAAAGCTGAGAGGCGAAGACGCTGAAGATTGCGGCGATGAGACCGGGAGAGGAGGAATGCGCTTGGGTGGGTGCGTTTCCCGCCTGGATTTCCTTCGCAACGTTTTAAAACGAGGCCTCAAAGAAGAAGCTGAGCTGGCAATCAATCCTTTTAAACTCGGGATCTTGGCTTCTACTGATACTCACAATTCCATCTCCGGTTATGTAGATGAAAACAGTTATATGGGGCATATCGGAACAGTGGATGACAGCCCAGAGAAAAGAATGGGCAAAAAGACACTGACCCACGACACATATATAAACAATCCAGGCGGATTAACGGCTGTCTGGGCTGAAGAGAAATCCAGGAGCTCGATTTTTTCAGCGATGAAGCGGCGGGAGGTTTATGGAACTTCAGGGCCTCGAATCGTTTTGCGATTCTTCGGCGGCTGGAGCTATTCTGCGAATCTATGCGAAAACAGTTCATGGCTTGAGACCGCTTACGAGACAGGGGTCCCTATGGGAAGCGATTTGCCGCTACTCCCCGAGGCCTCAGAAGCCCCCACCTTCGTCATAAGGGCTGAAGCCGACAGAGGAACAGACAACAACCCCGGCGTGCCGTTGCAACAGATTCATATAATCAAAGGTTGGCTCACAAAAGAAAACACCGTTCACGAGAAAGTATACACCGTTGCAGGAGATCCTGAAAACGGTGCAACAGTGGATCCGGAAACCTGCACACCCCAAGGAGAAGGCTTTGATACATTGTGTGCAACCTGGACGGACCCGGATTTCGACTCTACCCAGCCGGCGTTTTACTACGTGAGGGTTATAGAAAACCCTGTCTGCAGGTGGACCACATGGGAGTGTCTGCGAATGGATCCGGAAACCCGGCCGGAGTCCTGCGACTATCCGGAGATCCCAAAAATAATTCAAGAACGGGCATGGTCCTCCCCCATCTGGTACACACCAAACAAAACAGAAGAAGAGTCCTGATACAGGGTGTTTGCAAATAACGTCCGTTTATAAACATATAAGCAGATAAACAGGATCTCATTGAGTTCCGGACAAAAATGTTCACATTGACCGCCGATTCTTGAGTCAGCCCTCAGGGCAAGTGTGCAACTCGGACTCACATTTCCACCCAATTCTCTATGCGTAATCCCTTTACCCGCTTAAATTCATTTATGTTATTGGATACCAGACAACCATCATGGGCCTGGACGGTGGCTGCGATGAGGAGATCGTTGGGACCTATGGGGCCTCCTTCTTTCTCCAGCCGAGCTTGAATCTTTGCGTAGGCGGTCGATTCCTCCTCTCCAAAGGGGACAATAGAAAAAGGAAGAAGAAAATCTTCTACTATCCTGAGGTTCCCCTTTTGCTTTGCACTCTTTTCCGCACCATATAATAGCTCAGCTCTGACAATCGAGCAGATGCGTATGTCGTCAGGATGCTTTTCCATAAGCAGGTTTTTTACCGAATCATGCATACCCTTAAGAAAGTAGATACAGACATTGGTATCGAGGAAATATTTCACAATAATTCTCTTTCGTGGTCATCAGAAAAATCTTTCGGCCTATCTGCAGTAAAGGTATTATCCTGTATGGAACCATACAGACTTTGGTAATTCTGCGGCCAAGCATTGAACATCGATTCGTTGAGCTTTTTTACGACGTACTTTGAGATGGAGATGTGTTCCATTTTTGCGGCGGTTTCGATCTTTTGCAGGGTGGTTTTGTCAATATAGAGTGATAATTGGGGCATAGAGTTATCTCCTTATATTATATAATATACTTGGATTTTCTTTATTAAAAAGCTAGTTGTTAAGGGATCTATGTGAAGCTGGGATGGTAGCCACTAAAAAATGCGTAGAAAAAACAAACTTTCGCGCCATCTCCACTAAAGGCCAAGTCTCTTCTCTCTCTTTTTTATCTCCTCTCTCTCTTGTGTAAACCTCTCGCTTTCTGGACGAGATAATCGCTGTGAAGGTCAGTGAGCTTGCTTTCTTTTGCAAGTTGCGCACACCTCCGGTTCTCGCCAAAGCCCCAAAAACACCTTAAGCTGATTTTGTGACGGCCAGGTGGTCTCATCCCCACACTGGGGGCACACGAGTTTCTTGACCGGGTGCTCTTTTAAAAACCGGGAGCAAATGTCACACATCCGCAGGGGCGGTGATGCATCCTTTTTCAGGCTCCCCGACATTGCGTAGAGCTGTGCCATCTTAGACCAGGTCCACGTTCTCTCGCATCCATCGTTTTTACATGGGACCTCTTTATCCTCCAGACTTTCCAAGATATCCAGACAATCAGTACAGAGCTTTTGCGGCGGTTTTCCACCTTTGCCGCCTTTGCCTTTGATCTGATTAAGCTGAGATCCTCGATGATAGGGCCAGGTTCCCGGACACTCTCGGATACGACAAGGGACCATCTCTTCTTTCAAGTCGTTGTATAAACTCGAACAATCGGGACACATCCTCTTGGGTGGATGTGGAGCTTCCTCGAACCCCCCATCGGCCCATGCCTGAAGCTGAGCCATACGCGGCCAATGCCAAGTTTTTTCGCAACCATCTACACGACAAGGGACCTCAAGATCCGCCAGGTCCGTAAACCGCTCGTAGCATCTCTCACACATCCGGGGACGAGGCGCATCTTTTCCTCGCAAGACATCACTCAGCTGACGATCTCTCCGATAGAGCCAAGTCCCATCACAACCTTTTATACTACACGACATCTCACGATCTTTGAGTTTCTTGAATACGCCGAAACAGCGATCGCACATCCTTTGCGGGGGCGCTATCTCCTTGTCCAAAGCTCCCGCCTTTAACTGTTGCCCTGCGGTCCACGTCCAGGTTCCCCCACACTCTCTGACGCGACAAGAGACCTCTTTGTCATTCATTTGAGATTGCTCACCCCGGCAAGACTCACAAAGCCCCTGAGGCGAATCATCCCGCCCAAGAACCCTCATCCTCCTGAGCTGACTCCCCCTCTTCCAAATCCAGGTGTTTTCGCACTCAGGCCGGCTGCACTTCAACTCCCTGTCTTCAAGGGTTTTGTATAGTTCGAAACACTCAGGACACATTCGCCCGGGGGGATCTTTTACGCCTTTTGAAAACGCCTCAAGCTGAGCCTTCCCGCTCCAAACCCAATGACCCTCACAACCTCTGATCTTGCAAGGCTCTCTTCGGTCGCTGATTGTATCTCCAAGAGTAGGCTTCGACTGACTCATGAACTATTCCTTTTCTTTAAAAATAAGGGCTAACTCAACAATCACTTCTTGATTCGGACGCCGATACATCCAACCTGCACAGACCAGTGTCAACGCTTGGGACACAAAGTTACCGCCGCCGTATCACCATTACTCGGAGCCACTGTTGTGGCTCGCTATGCATTCACTGTAGGAGTATCTCATTCCCTGCTCATACACCAATTTAAACTCCTCCAACGATTACTACTCCTCCGGGACCGCAAGCTCGGCGCCGAATCGACCCAGATGTGTACGAGCTTCACCTGTAAGCTTCATCTGATTATCGAAATAAGAAGCACTATCCAGATTATCGATATTCTGCAATCTTTGGCTCTCCGGCCACATGCCCATATCCAAAACATTGTTTTCCATAATCACTGTACCGTCGGGCATATTATCCAGAGCATCCGCCTCCCAGTGCAAACGCTGCTTGAGAGAGTTGCGGTAGACCCACACCGGAGTGTCTTCAGTCCAAGAGTACTCGGACAAGGAGCTGTTCGTCCAAAAGACCATCGCGCCGCGGCGTCCTGAATCCCAAGGTGTATGGATAACATTGTACGCAAACTCAATGTTCCTTGCAGCTAACAAGCCCAGGGCTCCGCTGGAGGCGTTCCAGTCGTTGTCGTCCCAAAACTCGTTGGCACGAATGGTTACAAACTCGTTGTTTCCTCCCTTGATATAGATCACGCTCCAGACTGAACCGTCGGCCAAAGAGATGTCCGCCCCGGCCACGCGGTTTTTCTCGAATACGGAATACCGAAGATAATAGGTGCTGGTCAAAATCCCATTCGTCCCGGTCTGTGTACAATTAACCACGGCTACATAGTCTCTTGGCACATCTTCGTTGACGAACATCATAATCGAGGAGTTACCGAGGCCGGTGTTTACAGGATCTCCCTGAAAACGGCTGAAGGTCAAGTCATGAACGGTGTAACGTGGATTCACACCCCAAACGGTTATCATGTGAATAAACCCCCCGTCGTCCTGAAAAAAGTCTTCCCGGTGTCTGTGCTCGAGGTTGGCAAAATAAAAATCCGAAGCAGCTAAAACGATCTTTCCTTCATGGGCTTCAAGTACGGCTTCACTCCCAGGAAACCCCAACCAAACACGCGGCGCCAGCCCCTGTTCTATTCGGAGATTCCCGTTTTCCCGGTTTCCGTCCATCGGAACGAGCCCATGTAAGTAAACACGATGGTCTACAAATGGTGACCCCTCCTCCACGACCCGACCTACTGTTCGCAGAGGCGCTGTCATTGTGCCGGAATTTTCATCATCTCCGTTCTCCGGATCCACAAAGACCCAACCTTGTGTTCCCACGGTCAGCGTTACAGGGACTGTAATCGTATTTCCATCTTGATCTTCGACTTCGACCTCTATCTCGTAGACACCCTCCTGTGGATCATCCCACCACAGCAATCCATACTCCGGAGTCACGCGATGGTGGATGTAACCGTCAACAGATTCCCGCCGCAGCTCACCGCCTATTTCCAAACCCTCGGCACCACCGTTTTCGGTGATCTCGTATTTGAACGGCCAGGCACCGCCCTGAATCACAATCGGAATTTCCCAGCGAACCCCCGGATGAGCATTTCTTGAATATGCCCATTCAGCCGTTTCGTCGTTTCTAGGATGAACGATTGTCATCTCCATCTTCTGCTCGACATAATAGCCTTCTGGAAGC
>JAABSF010000639.1 GCA_011390535.1 Deltaproteobacteria bacterium
TGGGTCAAGATGATGGTCCGGTAGATCATGCACGGAGGCTCTTAGGGCCCAAAGCCGTAATCGGGCTATCCACCCACAACACTACTCAGGTAAAAGAAGCTTGTCTATCCCAAGTGGATTACATCGGCGTCGGCCCGGTCTTCCCACCCGAATCCAAAAAAGACCCGGATCCGGTCATCCACATTGAAGGAATGCAGAAGATGCTCTCGATGGCCACGGTTCCCGCCGTCGCCATCGGGGGGATACGAGCAGCAAATCTCCCTCTAGTTTTACGCGCGGGGGCAACAAATTTCACTGCGGTAGGTTCGATCAATGGGTCGCCGAATCCTGCACAGGAAATTGACAAGCTTCTTAACATCTACACCCAACTCTCTTCGGTGCATTTGTAGAACCCGAAAACAAAGAGAAGGGTTATTCATCATTCCCTGTCAAATCATTTTACACAAATACAGCGGAATGAATGATATCTTTAACGTCATGGAGCATTCTGTTTTTCCCAAGCGTGAAACCGACTTTTCATGGTCCGCTCCAGCGGTCGCTGCTTTCAGATTGTGCATACGACAATGAACCTCCGATTGTTTACGTGCGGTTGCGCCCAAATTCTTTTTCTGATCGCCACTTGTTACAAGGTCACTCCCTACTTCATGCTGCCGCCTTTTTTCTTCTTTGCGTTGGCAATGGTGATCTTGCCTTTTGGTGCATTCCTTTCACGGAATAAGTGGTTCTCCAACCCGTCTCACCTCTCCTTTGTGCTGAGCATCTTGTTCTCGACATTTTTGTTCTTGCCCGTTTTAATTATTCGCTCGACAATCGGTCCCACCGGTTCGGTCTTCTTTCACTGGTTACTGATCGGGGTGTGGCTTGTTCCGATCCTGCTAACGGCCGGGGCTTTCGAGTTTATCCTCTTGGACCGGATAGCCGGAGATTATTCCGGGTTCCATCTCCCATATCTGGTGTTAACATTGGTGAGTCTTGCAGCCGCTCTTGCGGGCATGTATCTACCGCAATGGTTCGGACTTTCGCTGCTGGGTCTTGCAACACTAGCGCTCTCGGCTGGTTTTTTACTCCTTTCAGGGGGCAGCAGGTGGATTGTCGCAGCAACGGCTATCGCGGCCTTGGTTACAGCGGTCTTTTTCAATGAAAACAAGCTCCTTGTCCGTAAAACAACCCGGACAGGAAAGAACGGGTCCTCCCTGCTCGTACGGAGCCGCGACGAGACCTCCGGCACAAACCACCTCCACGAGGTACTTTTTTCCGAATGGGGGCGAAACGGACACTTCATGCTCACCGGAGACCCGAAAACAAAACGAATGAGCGGGTGGTACTACGGCCTTCCAATCTGGGACACGGCAATCGCCGGGAAGGCTGCTGAGGGCCTGGACCGGATCGCCTTCCAGCTCGTACAAAACCGAACTCTTCCCATCGCCATCATCGGATCGGGCGGAGGCCGTGAGACGAGTCCGGCCCTGGCAACAGGCTTCCAAAACATTTTCGCCATCGACGTTGAACGAGCAATACCGAGAGCCTTCAAAGAAGCGCAGCTTGCCGGATACTCCTCCCCTTACATCTCCGACAGGATCCGATTCGTGTCTGCCGACGGCCGCTCCTGGTTGGCCCGTCAAAATGACCGCCGATTGGGACTAATTATGATGGCCGAAGCAGGCAACTACCCGTTCTATGTCCAAAACGCCCTCTCACCCGGCACATGGCTCCATACAAAAGAAGCTTTTTCCCTGTACCGCAAAAAACTGACACCTGATGGGGTGTTTGCCTTAACGGCTTATAAATTCATGCCGGCGTGGAGATCCTTTGTGCACGAGTGTCTGGCAAACATTGAAGCAGCGGGCTTGAGCGGTTTCGCACTGGAGGATCCAGAACGTTTCTTGGTCATCGGCGTGCAACCCGAAAACCGTCGCAAAATAAAACAAGACATCGTGCGGCTGGTCAAAGACAGTTCTGCCCGGCCGATAGCAAGGAACCAATCCATCTCCGGGCGTGTCACTACAGACGCTATGCTCTATTCGGCGATGGCCTATGTCGTGTCATACAAAAAGCTCATGCGAATCGGCATGGTTGTGATAGTGCTTTTGTTGGGCTTGATGGTATTTTCAGCGATTATTTTTTATCCCGGCAGCGGGTTCACAAAAGGTAAAGCCTACGCCGGCCGTGTCGGCCTGGCGATTCTTACCGGGATTGCATACTACATTCTGCAGGTCCTACTCATCGCCCGGCTATACCGGGTACTGCATGATCTCTTTCAGTCTATATTCATGGGGCTTTCAGTGTTTTTCTTGCTTTTTTCGCTGGCTAACCTTGTCTACATCAAACTTTCGCACAGATGGAAAATCCGTCTTTTCTATTCACTCCTCGTGGCCGCTGCGTTCCTATCCCTTCTGGACCTGGCTATCCCCGCCCTCCTGTGTTCTGTGTTGCTGTGCTCCGGCCTTTTTCCGGCGCTCTTC
>JAABSF010000640.1 GCA_011390535.1 Deltaproteobacteria bacterium
GAAAGCACCGGGCTGCCGGTGGTAACTGTAATGAGAAAAAAACCGGATCTTAACGCCATGGAGAGGGCGTTTCGCAAGCTCCCCAAGCCCGGCCGACGGATGTCTTTGATAGAAAGAGGCGGCCCTGTGGATGATGGAGAAAAGGTTTTTTTTCAAAGTGCGGGGTTGTCATCTGCTGAAATTCGACCCATTCTAAACGAGTTGTCTATTCACGGCCACATCCCCGAACCGGTTCGATTGGCACACCTCATCGGGCGAGGTGTGACCACCGGAGAAAGCGGAAATAGAGCTTGAACGTGAACCCGACAAAACATCCTTTAAAGGAAAGGGTGGATGCCGATAAAGTTGACCTGGGTTATCTTGAGCAAGATCAACCGGATCACCATCGCGTTATATCCGACCTTTCCACGGTGCGCATAATATGGGCGGTGATTATCAACATCGGCATCACGGTTACTGAGCTGATCGCCGGCCTCCTCACAGGTTCTTTGGCGCTCCTGTCCGACGCGGCTCACAACTTTTCAGATGTGGTGGTGCTTGGCATCACATACACCGGAGCCCGGCTTGCAGGTCAAAAACCCAGAATGCGCCACACCTTTGGCATGGGGAGAGCCGAAGTTCTTGCCGGGTTGATTAACGCTGTAGCGCTCATAGGGGTGACACTTTTTATCCTTTATGAAGCCTATGTACGAATACTGAATCCTCAAAGAATTAGTAGTGGCCTGATGCTCGGTGTAGGGTTTGTGGGGCTGTTGGGAAACATCGCATCGGTCCTCGTCCTTACCCTGAAGAAAAAGAAAGAGAGCTTTAGTCTCAACCTGAAGAGCGCGATCTTACATCTATTACTGGACGCGCTGTCTGCTCTAGGGGTGATGATCGCCGCACTAGTTATAATGTTCACAGGGTGGGTCTACGCTGATCCGGTAGCCGGAATATTGATCGGGGTTTTGGTTCTGGCAGGCGCCTCCAGGCTTTTGTGGGAAGCCTTGGAGATACTAATGGAGAAAGCTCCTTCAAATATATCCATAGAAAAAATAACTCAGACTCTATTGAGCATTGATGACATCTGTGAAGTCCACGATCTCCATGTTTGGTCGATTTCCAGCACAACTTTAATGATGACGGCGCATTTCGTAATGAACCCTGAAGCGTCCAGGTCCACAGAAGAGGTCATCATCGAGGCACGAAAAATGCTCGCCGAAGAACACGCAATTAAACATTGCACCCTTCAACCCGAAAAATCAAAATGTCACGGTACGGTTGATGACAATAACAACCAGGCCTAAAATCAAGCACTTATTAGTTCTTTTTTTTTCTGAAATATAGGCGTTTTTTCTTTTTATTCAGGACATTTTTAGGGTGACTTGCGTCGATTTTGTTGTTAATAGTCGAATTACGGCGAAAGTTGAACCATAAAAGCGGGAACTAAGGGAACCATATAAAGAAAGACAGTTTTAATCAGATAAAAAACTATAGAAAAGAGGAGAGAGTCATGCGAAACAAATGGTTGTGCCTATTGGCATTAGGGTGCATGTTCATTACAACGGGGTTTATCGGGTGTGGGGATGATGACGGCGGAGGAGAAATTGACGCGGGTTTTGACGGAGGCGAGGAATGGGACGCTGATCTTCAAGACGGTGACCTATCCGACGCGGATGACCCGGACAGCGAAGTTGTAGGAGACCCCGGCTGTACTGGTGAACCGCCTGAAGAGCAACAGGAAGTGGGCGGCTGCTGCCTTGACGGCACCGACTGTGTTAAAGGAGAGTGTTTCGGAGGTTATTGCTCCGGTCAATGTACGGAAGATGACGACTGCTCACCAACCTCGGTGGGGCCGTTTCCCTTGGACACCGAATTCAAGTGCAACACAAATGAGATGGGGTTCTTCAGTTATTGTTCACCCGGGAGCCTCCAGCCTTGCGGCGGCGAAGGTGACTCAACATGTCCGGCCGGAGAGGCTTGTGTCCTTGGATGGGACGCAACAACAGAAATTACCAACAATCCCGACCAACCCGGCCTGAGGGGTGTGTGCCTCACAGAAATGTATGGTGAAGAGATGCTGGATGCCGGCGCAGTGTGTGACGACAACGCTGATCCATATTTCTACCAATGCAAAGCGCCCGGATATCTTTTCGGTAGCTGCATGGGGCGACGCTGCACCACCGCGTGTGATGTAAATAATCCGACCGAGACCTGCCCCGAGGGTATGGAATGCGTCGGCCCTCTGGCCTTGGATGTTGGAAGCAGTGACTTGCTTTTGGGGACAGGGCTTTGTGCGGGACAGAGCTGTGGACACCTTCAGTTTTCGAATAACCCCGAAGATGACGTGCGCATCCCGGGAGTGGACAGCGAGTGTCCGGCCGGAGAGGTTTGCACTCCCTACCTTATAACCGGCGCAGAAGGAGATGTCTTTACCATGAGATGCATCCCCGATGCCCCCGATTATGGAGAACCCG
>JAABSF010000641.1 GCA_011390535.1 Deltaproteobacteria bacterium
AAGTCGGCGGAACCTCGAACGTCACAAAACAGAGCGGTAACAAAGCATCACTCGGCACAACTTCCCGTCCGATTTCTAAAACGTCCCCTAAATGGAAGATCCCCTCTACCAGCGTCACTGTGACCAAAGTGACATCCTCCGGCCCCAGGGCAAAAAAAAATATCGAAAGAAAGCTGTCATCATCTTGGGCACCCTCTGTGAAAAGCTGTATCGACTCTAAAATGAACAAAGGTACGAATGCCAAGGGAGCTCTTGCCTTGGTTTTTACCATATCGACCCAAGGCCGAGTCGAGTCCTCTTCTGTGCGGTACATTGCCGGTACTAAAACCGAGCACTCAACTATCCGTCTTATAAGAGAGTGCGCCGCAAAGTCGCTCAAAAGAATGACCTTTCGCCGTCGCCCCGCCCGAGAGAAGAAAAAGACAAACGTAAAAGCCAAGGCTTCGGTAAAGGCTGTCCGACAAACCAGGCGGCGATAAATAGCGAATTAGAATTGTTATAGATCGCTGCTTTGAACAAAATGGCAGCCGCAGACAATATCAGCTTCCGTCATCAGCAGTGGCCTTCGTTGGCGGTGTCCGTCATGAACCTCGCTAAGCTATCTGGAGACAAGCGCTTTGGATGAAAAAAGAAAAAGAGTTTTTTTAATCGGTCTAACTGGAGGAATCGCCTCCGGCAAGTCTAGCGTAAGTCAAAAGCTGGAGAAGCTGGGTGCACACATCATAGATGCCGACAAATTGTCGAGAGATGTATTAAAAGAAGAATCTCCCGCAGCAGCTGATTTACGCGTCAGCTTCGGCGAAGATGTTTTCCAACAGAATGGAAGTGTTGATCGTGTAGCGCTGGCTAGAGTAGTTTTCACGAACCCGGTTGCCCGCCGAAGGCTTGAGTTGATTGTTCACCCTGCGGTTCAGGCTAGGGCGGCGGCTGTCCTGGCCGAGCAAGACAAGCTCTCATCGAAAGAAAAAAAGAGAAGAATAGTCGTTTTTGATGCGGCTCTTCTGGTTGAAACCGGAGCTTATCGACAAATGGATCGGGTTGTCGTAGTGTCTGCACCCACAGAGGAGCGGATTTCGAGACTCGCAAAGCGAGACCATCTTTGTGAGAAAGATGCACGTAATCGAATGGCGTCTCAAATAAATGAAGACCAAAGAATCGCAATAGCCGATTATGTGATAGAAAACTCCGGTGATCTGAATTTTTTGGATAAACAGGTTGTTTCACTTTGGAAAAAAATAACCGGGAAAGAACGGTAAAACCCTTGAGACATATCCGGTATCGCCGGCAAACGATCCTTAAAGCACAACAAACCAAGTCACCTAAGGGCTGAACAGCGTTGCCTGTTTTGCCTCAAAAGAGAGAATCCATATGGCAAAAAAGCTTGGCATGCCCGTAATTCTAATGACAGGGTTACAAAACCTTTTCCATCGAAGATTAGCCGAGACCCTGCTTCAAGAAACAAAAAACTCGGTCCTCTATATATTGTCCACAGATGAACACGTCATGTCTGCACATAAATTCGTGGAATCACTGGAACATGATATGCGTGCACGCTGCGAAATCCTGGAAGGGTCGGTAAAATCCATGAATCTGGGTCTAAAGGGTGAGACCTATAGAAAGCTCACCTCCGAGTTGACGGAGATTCATCATACCGCAGAAGAACACGACTCGACACTTGGGCGGGATATTCTGAACCAGACAAATATAGAAGGCACACAAGAATCTCTTGAACTGGCAGGCTATTGTCAGGGATTAAAACGGTTCTGTCATTGGAGCACTGTTTGGGTTTGCGGTGAATCCACAGGTGTTGTGATGGAGGACGAGTTGGGCTCTATCTCAAAAACCACAACCCTTTATGAAAAAACTAAGTGGGAAGCAGAAAAGTTGGTACGTCGCTGGTCCAGACGAATCCCCATAACAATTTTTCGACCCGGAATACCGACGGCAGACAGCAGAACAGGAGAAATCGATGAACAAAGCCCACTCTTGCAGCTGCTCCTGGACATCATCGCACCTCCCGATAAATACACTGCGCTCTTCGCGGGAAAAAGTCGCGATCCGATTCATATGGCGCCCATAGACTTTCTGGCCCAAGCAGGCACATACTTGGGCCGAACAAAAGAAGGCGCAGGGCAAACATTCCACCTCATAGACACAAACCCGCTCTCTTTTTACAGATTCCGCCGGCTTGTAGACCGAAAATCTCACCGGTCCCACAGAAAAGGTTTGAAGAACTCCTACTTGCGATTGATAGCCGAGTCGCCTCTCGCTACAGGTTCAACAAAAACCTTATTGAGTTACTTTTTTGACAAAGGAAACAAAACCAAAGCCGTTACAGCCCCCATCAGACCTGTTATGTTCAACGCTATAGAATCCACCCGCTTGTTGCATAAACGAGGAATATTCTGCCCAACAGCCGACACATATATTGAAAAGATGGTCCGCTATGTAGAA
>JAABSF010000642.1 GCA_011390535.1 Deltaproteobacteria bacterium
GACATGGCGATCGAACAGTTTTCTCAATATCGGCGTCCGGTGACCACTCAGCCAACCTCACCCCACAGGTACGGCAGAACCTCGTAGATTCAGAGTTACTGTTTCCACACGCTGGACATATAAGTGTTTCAAGATCAGAAGAAGTCTCTTTGATCTCCTGAGGTTCACCGCAGTCTTGACAAAAAAGTGCTTCCGGATCGTTTACACGACCACATCGGCTGCAAACAGCCATCTAAAACCTCGATTATCCAGAGCCCGTTGCAAAAAAACTCCCGCCAAAGGAATTTTTCAAAAGGCTTTATCTTGTTTCAACCGACACCCGGCTGGTAAAACAAATGCTCCTAATGTACGCCACCGGTTTACAAACATGAAATGATAGGATAATAGCGTGAGAAGAGAGCGTCAATGGAAATGGAAATGAAGATATATAAACATCACCTTTTATGCCTTGTTTTTATTGTTTTTGGAGCGGCTATCGGGAGCAGTTGTTACCGCAACACCCCCGCAAAGGCTACTTTTAAATACGTCCCAAAGTCAATGAAACACGGTTCCTTGTCCGGCCCCTTCAGCGGAATAGTAGTGGACGCGGGTACAAAAAAACCAATCCCAAAAGCGGTCGTTTATGCTTGCTGGGGCTATAGCGACGGCGTAGGCGTTAACAGCCCGAGCGGGTATCGGGAGATGCTGGTGTTAACTGATGAAAACGGTCGGTTTAGCATCCCCGAGGTTGACCGGCTCGAAAACGGCAACTTAGAAGAACAAGAGGTTCAGGGAACAGTGCTCATGATTCCGGGCAAGCACGGTTCCGGACCGGGAAAAGGCCGTCTCACGAGCTTTCGTCTCATTGTATACAAGAGAAACTACATCGCCTATCGCTCTGATAGAGTATTTCCAACAGGAGAGCCGAGGCTCAACTTTTCCCAACATAATAACAAAATCCTCCTCGAGCAATGGAGCCCTGAAATGAGTCGCACAGAACACGTGCGATTTATAGGCGCTGTAGACAGGTTGAAAAATTTTGCAATATGGGAGATCCAGGCTGCCAAGGCAGAAATGGAGGGAAGAGTCATAGAAAAAGATGATGCCGGCAAAGAATCGACTCTTGCTCTGTTGGATGCCTCCGAGCTTTTCGAATCAGAGGATATATCGCAAATATTAAAGGGTGATGAAGATCTTTACGAGACTATTAAGCTGGATTCTGTGCCCCGAACACAAACAACAGACAGCAAACATTTTAGAGCCATCGACAAACCGGAATCCTATGATTTTGCTTACAGGGTCTGGAAAATATCCCCGGAAAGGCTGGAGAGACAATATCGTCGTCTTCTCGCAACTTACCCCCAAACACGCCCCGTAGATCAGGTGGGAGATCGCTCCTTTGAAGCACAAAGCAAGGGGATTTTGGCACACGTATTCATGGATATAAAGACCGAAGTGTTAGTCGCGGTAACATGCGGGATAAATTTATGCAAAAGCAAAGAAGATCTTTTGAAAGCTACAAAGGCCATACATTCCCGGCTGGATCGAATAAAAACAACGGACGACAAAAAAGACGCCTCTACCATCCTTGATAACATTGAAGAAGGTGACCCCCTCAAAGGGACTAAAAAGCCTAGCTTTTTGCCGAGGTTGAAAAAATGAAGTTTATAGTCACAAAAGCAATCTGCACGTTTTTATTCTTTTTTTCCATTGAGTGTCTTGCCTTTCATCCAGAGACCACACACGCAGGGATCACCGAAACAGCAGCCTATAGCAGTGAAATGCATAAATGGCTGAAGAATAAATTCCAGCTTGAAAACGGAATATGGGAAACACTGCGGCTCCACCCAAAAACGTTGCCGAGAGTACGCAGGTGGTTTTTTGTACAAGATATTTTTCGTTTAAACCCGGCAAACGGCTATGCCCCCGACAAGAACTTAGACAATCGCGCCATAGGATGGCTTACGGCCGGCTCTGTTTTGGAGGCCATCCCTTCAAGTCGGGTACGTCACCATTTCTTCAACCCTTCAACAGAAAAAGGCCTGGACCAGAAAAAAGAATACCCATCCCTCTCCACCAAAGTCAGGTTCTGGGATTATTTGTATGGAAGCGGTAGCTTTGCCGGCTTTTTAACCGGTGCCAATTTTGATCTAAAAGGGAAATCCGCGATCAAATGGGCGACCTCGAAAAAAAATCAATTCAGCCTGAATGAACACCTACGCCACAGATACCTGGCTCAGGTTTCGGCATCCCAAAAGGTACGCGATCATCACCTCACCATGGCATTGATATCAATGGGCGCACTGGCGCACCTTTTGCAGAAAATGTCCTGTCCTTCTTATGTAAGAAATGATTTTGTTCATTCCCATCTCACTAAAGGAAACATTATCGGCGGGACCCCTTTTGCTCGTTATGTGGCGAGGCATTACGGCAAATCCGGCATACCCCAAGATAAGGAAACCACACCCCCGG
>JAABSF010000643.1 GCA_011390535.1 Deltaproteobacteria bacterium
TCATTACAAGAGGCGCCGTCACCTCTTCGGGAATCTCAAAGGTGTTCATGACCTCACCTGTAGCGGGTTTAAGGAAAAACACCTTGTCTTTCCACGCCGTCACGAACCCAAACCCCACGGACTTCACCCCCAGGCTCTTCGGGCGGGGCTCTTTCCAGAAGTTGTTACCGGTATACAGATCAATACCTAACAAGCTGTTATCCGAGAGCCAAATCACCAACACTCGATCCTTTAACGCCATCTGAACCTTCCACGGCTGAGAGGGATCCAAGAGTTTGGGTTTCAATGGGCGCCGCCACCTCTCCTGGCCCGAGTCAGCTTCCAGCCCCACAACCGAAATAGGCTCAAGCCGGCCTCCTGGAAGTTCCCCGTATTCCACGGCTACTATTCGTCTCTTTGTTGACTTCACGACATGAATCAAACCATCCACCCGCCTGCTCCACAAACGCCATGGAAAAGTCATGTCCCGCTTCACGCGGGGTTTAGGTTTCTTGGTAGGCTCCGCCGGTTTCGGACACCCTGCAACCGTAGCCAACAGAGGAAAAATCGTCAGAGCCAAAAACACGCGAAAAAAACAACTAATGATCTTCGAGTTCTCTGTCTTGGAGTTCTTGTTTTTCGAGTTCATGTTCTTCGAGTCCATGTCTTTCATGACCTCCTCGCTTCAAAACAGCGGAAAAAATTTTTAGTTCTTGTGTTCGAGCCATAATGCACGAACGGGAGTTTATAGCAAACCACCTCGAAGATAAACTCTC
This sequence comes from Deltaproteobacteria bacterium, assembly GCA_011390535.1. Classification (GTDB taxonomy): domain Bacteria; phylum Myxococcota_A; class Polyangia; order HGW-17; family SLPX01; genus SLPX01. The sequence continues at coordinate 756 of JAABSF010000643.1, forward strand.
TCTTGATGCATTTTTGCGGTTTTGGTATTCGGACTCATGGAGGTAATGATGAGTTGTGATAAAAAGGGCTCGGCTAAAAGCCAGGTCAACAATCAGGTGCCGGATCGAGCGGAGAGCTCGGCGTCCGAGTCATGCCCCAAAAAGGCGGGCAAAGTGTTTTTGTCAAGGTGGTGGCCGCTGCTACTTGTCGCCGTCTTGGTGGGTCCCATTTATGGTTTCAAATGCAGATGCTTTGCTTCAGACGGCGAGATCCAAGATGTCTATACCGTCGCACACCTGAACACAAAAGATGGCGAAGCAGGGCCGCGAACCGATGAATACTCTCCGCTGGATGAGAGATTCGCTGTCGGCGTTAAATACAAAGATATGCCTCCTGAGACAGAGCTTCGCGCAAGCTGGTTTTATCTGGAGACTGTCGGCGAAAAAACCCAGAAAAAGGACGCTGAAGCAAAAAACCTTGAAGCCGACAAAAAAGAAAACCAAGACAAACAAGAAGAGGGTATCCTCTTTCGGGTACGCCCGCTGGTGGTGAGTGGAACCGGGACCATCTTTTTTTCCGCCCCGCTCAGAAAGTCGGCTTGGCCCACAGGAGAATATGTGGTCCGAATCCAGAAAAACGGAAAATTGGTGAACAAGAAAAAGTTCAGGGTTTTTTCCGATAGGAGGGTTGATCTATTTCTATACAGCGGCGCCCAAAACAATAGCACCCAAAACAAAGAGCAACGGACCGGTCCGCTCCACGAACCGGAAAAGAAGAGTAAGCCGGTATTTTCAGTGAACGAAGAGACCATAGGCGTGAAGATCGAAGTATACAATCCAAAACCCGGTTCACTCTTGCGAGTAATGTGGCACCGAAGAAAAAAAGGCGAAGCTTCATCCAAAGAGACACCAAATAGTAGCGATAATGGGGCTAATAGCGACTATGAATTCTATTCCGAGAGCGATGAGATAAACTTGACGGGATCTCGACGGTTGTTTTTCTTGATGCCGCAAGCTCGAAAAGGAAAATATTGTAAAGGTGAATACAAAGTCACAGTAGACATCGACGGGAAAACCACTAAGACCGGTTTTTTCAGAGCTGAAAACCCGTGAGTTTTAGACGTACAAAGGGCCTAGAATAAATCTGGGTTTACATAGTTTAAACGCCTCATGTAGACGAAATCCACCTTCTTGCCGGCTTTGCCTTTCACTGTAAAAAGAGTGACTTTTACGGAGGGATCCAGCAGCTTACGGGGATTCAACCTCGATAATATGGAATACACTTTTGCGTTTGACACCTTCTTTCGCCCCGATTTTTCATTTTTCAGGTCAACATGCATAAAAAGAAAATCTTTAACCACACGGGGGAAGGCGCTCTTTTTTAAAAGCTTTTCGGTGGCTTGCCGTTGGCCTTTATGGGCAAGCTTGAGAGCCGATTTATATCGAGAGTAACTCTTTAACATACGGGCAAGCTTGCTTTCGAAACCACTCTGGGCCTTAGACAAATCCTTGGCTATTGAGAGCTGAGTTTCCGCCTGCTTATCCTTTTTATGTCGCTGGAGAAAGAGGGCGTAATGGTGCCGGTGCTCAGGGCCGGCAGGGTTAGCTGAAATCGCTGCTCGATAATGCTTTTCGGCGTCTTCGAGCTTTTTCAATCGATCCAGTGCCTTAGCCAACCCGGCGTGAGCAAGGGCCGATGATGGAGCACGTATAAGA
>JAABSF010000644.1 GCA_011390535.1 Deltaproteobacteria bacterium
GCATGGTTCAACTGTACCGCAATCTTCGCCTCATCGACGAACATTGTTATAAATTCTTTGTCTTCGGCAATGTTGGGCAAGATCCTTTTTACCGCAACTATACGCTCGAAGCCCTCAACACCGAAAGCCTTCGCCTTAAAGACCTCGGCCATACCACCAACGTTGATGCGTTCCAGTAAATAGTATTTTCCAAATGGAATCGGTTTCTTCACGACACGGCCTTCATATAAAGAGACCCTGGAGCGGTGTTCGAATAAGCCTTCCCGCGCTCCAGCGTTACTTTGCATCCAGTGGAAGCATTTTCACCTAAACGGGGCGACTATACCATTTTTTTTGGGAAAGCCAACAGTATAGAACGGTTTTCTTCCATACCTGCTTTCTTGTTCAATGGATAATCCTTTCCAAACTCCGGGTCAAAAAAATTGCTCTTAATCCTTAACTTTCAAGATAATGCTTTAAAGCACGGCCTTTAGGCACAGTCTCAAAAAAAAAAAGATCTGCTCTCTGGTTTTGTACTCATCGGCGGGCTTTCTTAAAACACTGATTTCAAAAACAATCGCGTCCTCCTCGAACCATACAGCCGAACTGTCCAATATCACTCTACAATGATTAACTCCAATTCTACTACACCCTTGAGGGCTAAAAAACTCAACCACTACAAAGATGTTACTACGTCAAGACTCTATTTGCTTAAAACATCAAAACCCTATCATAAACCAGAAATAAACGCATTTTTTCTTAAAAACTCCCTTCAAGACTCCCTTCAAGCCCTGAATTTTGAGGTATTAAACTCATTTTCGCGTTGCTTTTAGCCTGTTCTCATTGAAGCTCGCAATCAGCGACAGCCTCACAAATCATTTCTCAGTGAGATCTGAAAACCTTCAGGTTTTCGTCAAACAAACATATCAACTCAATTCTTCAAAGAATGCTATTTAGTTCCCATCCCGAAACCCCGGTCCGGGGTTTCGGGATGGGAACTATTTAAAAATTAGACAGCCCTCGTTGACCATACCTTGGGATCCCCCACTCCGATGACTTGCTCTAAGAGCAATTTTACCTAAAAAACAAGTTACACGAACAGTTTTCATTGAGTATAAAGGTGATGTCCAAGTAAATCAGCACATGAGGAGGAAAAAGCTCCTGCAAAAAGAGAAGATCCTGCGAAAAAAAAGCTCTGGAAGCAAAAGCTCCTGCTCATGAAATCACAGTTGAGTAAGTTGCTTTAAAGTGCAACTCCAAACTAAGAAGCACCTGTTAAAGCTTTCCTCCTTTAAATTGCAATAGCTCATAGCCAAAAACTTGGCCCAATTGACACTAAGGCAAAAATAGGCAAACAAGTTATTCGCTGCTTGCTTAATCAAAGCTGCCACTGTTTGGCCGCTTAAAATGACCGGACAATCCGCGGAAGAGAGTAATTATCATTGCCGGAACGGTGCTTTAAATGACGAGCTCTACAATCGAAGGACTCCAGATTATCTTATTCGGACCGGGCGGTTATGTCTTCGCCGGTGTAATGGGAGCGTTAGTCGGAAGCTTTGTAAATGTCGTGGCTATTCGCCTACCCAAAGGTCTCTCTATTGTGAAGCCACCCTCCCATTGCATGAGCTGTGACACGCCGATCGCTTTTTACGATAATATTCCGATTTTGAGCTACATCATTTTAAGAGGCAAGTGCCGCCGATGCGGAGCCGGCTTCTCACCTTTCTACGCAGCCGTTGAGCTAATCATGGCCATACTAGGCATCTTATGCTTTTTACACTCAAGATCATTAGTAAAAAGTGATCCTTTGCTCCTGTCAGCTCATTTTTTTGCGGCGTTGACTTTTTGTGGAGTAATGGTCTCACTTACTCTGATAGACCTCAAAACATGGATAATTCCAAACGTCATTACTTACCCAAGCCTTTTCTTTTTTTGGGGAGCAACCGTTTCTTTGGGACGGGTACATTGGGGCGACGCTCTCGCCGGGGCCGGTTTCGGCTTCGGAAGTCTGGGAGTCGTAATCTTGGGTTACAAATGGCTCACAGGAAGAGATGGGATGGGATGGGGAGATGCCAAGCTACTGGCCGTCGCTGGTGCTTTTCTAGGCTGGCAGGTACTACCGGTAATCATTTTTTTGGCGGCGTTCCAGGGGCTGTTGGCCGCAATGATCCTTATTATTACAAAGAAATCGTTGGACCCTCAAGAACCCTATGTGCCTCTGGAAAATGGTGAAAACAATTTTGAAGAAAAAACCATCGATAAAGATGACCAAGAAGACCAAGAGAGCAAGGCCAACCACTCAAAAGAAGCAGCAAAAAAAACAACCGATAGCCATGAATCACCTTACCCTGCAACAACCGACACTGAATCAGCTAAATCATGGCGTCATGTAGCAATGCCCTTCGGCCCCTTCTTGGCGCTGGCGTCTTTGGAGGCGCTCTTCCTGAATTCT
>JAABSF010000645.1 GCA_011390535.1 Deltaproteobacteria bacterium
CGGGGGGTTAAAGGGGCTTTGAAAAAGGCCTTTTGTTTTGTGACAAATTCATGACATTCGTCATTTATCCTATTTCTATGGATATGTTGTATGTTCTTATTCGAAGATCGTCTTCGGCTTTGTTTTTGAGAACATGAGTCAAAAGGTTTGTACCTTTTTTCGTGCCTTGATAGGTAGGGCGTATTTACATATTCGTTAAAAAAATCGTTTCGACGATTAGAGTTTCACTTTGAGGAAGGCAATATAATCAATGGAAGAAAAATATAAGAACCGAAAAATTCTTTTTACTAGTGTCTGTCGACCATTTGGATCCAAATATGGCGATGGTGATGGAACCTCCTATGAAGGATCTCATCAACTTATGTGGGCTCAGGGGTTGTTCCGAAGTAGGGGGACCACTGAGCAGTGGAGCTTGGATTTCATTGCAGAAAACCTCTTGACTCCCACAACTTGTCTTCATTACCCGACCATGAGGCAGTTTATCTCCGAGATTAAGAAGGGCTACGACTATGTAGGCATCGCTTTTGTTGCTCCTACTTTTCACAAGATGGTTCCCATGGTTGAAGCTGTCCGTCGGTATGCTCCTGAATCAAAGATCGTTTTAGGCGGTTACGGGACATCTCTAGGCGAAAAAATTGATGCTTATGGAGATTACATTTGTCGTGGCGAGGGTGTGGCTTTCATGCGTAAGCTTTTGGGTGAGCCCATGGATCGCCCAATACGCCAGCCGGTTATAATCCAGAATCAGTCTCTGTTTTCGCTCCCTTTATTAGAGAAGACAGGCTATGTTATTGCCGGGTTGGGATGCCCCAACGGATGTGATTTTTGTGTGACCTCACATTTCTTCAAGCGAGAACACATCAAATTCTTGCCTGATGGACCCTCGATATTGCGAGCAATACAAGATCTGCGCGAAGCTGTGCCGGATTTGGGGAGTTTTTGGATCAATGATGAAGATTTTCTCTTGGATGAAAAACGGGGACGTGGCTTCCTGGAAGCCATCCGCGAATCGGATATGCCGCCAATATCACTGAGCGTGTTCAGCAGCGTAAAAGCTTTATCACAGTTCAAGGCCAGCGAGCTCGTTGAGATGGGAATTGACTGGGTCTGGGTGGGCTATGAAGGCCACCGAGCGGGTTACTCAAAAATGATAGGAAAAAGCTACGAAGAACTCTTTGCCGATTTGCATAGCCACGGTATTTCAGTCATGGCCTCCATGATTATCGGGTTTGATTACCAGACCCCTGAGATCATACAAGAAGAGTTTGATGCACTAATGAGCTTGCGACCTACCTTATGTCAGTTCCTTATTTACGGTGCGGCTCACTGTACACCTGCGTATACGAGGCTGAATCAGGAAGGGCGGCTCACGGATCGCGTCTACGCCAATCATTCGAGACAGGATGGTTTTTATCTGGGTTTTGAGCATCCTCATATCGGTGCCGGGGAGATGGAGGCAATTCAGCGGAGGCTCTACCATGATGCCTTTGAGAGGCTCGGACCATCGGTGTTGAGGGTGGTCGAAGACTGGCTCAGCGGGGCGGAAAATCTCCAAGACCATCCCGCACCGAGAGTTCGAGCCAAGGCACAAAAATATTTACATGCCGCTCACCGCGGCGCTCTGGCGGTCCGTCCTTCCATGAGGTATGTAAATTCTCATGTCTATGAGTGGATGGAAGCTTTCTACGAGCGGTTGATTCATGTCACAGGACAGTTGAATAGAATGGAGCGGATCACCGGTGCTTTGGTGCCGTTGGCGCTGGCATTGACCAATTTCAAGCTGCGCCACGGGATAGCTCAACAGCCTAGGTTTACCAGGAAGGAGTTTCGTATGAAGCGTCCCAAAGGTATCATAGAAAGGGCACAACACGCTCCACACTCAATGCGCAGTTTATTTCATAAGATTTGTTCCAAAGAGCCCGGGTTGACTTTATCCCTTCTTTTAGGCCGCTCCTGATTTCTATTCCTTTGCTTCGGTTTTCCTGACTGTCCAGACCATGGATTTGATCGTGTCATTGTAACTTTGTTGTGTTATTATCCTAACATAGGGTAGTAGGCGAATAAACCGGAATGGATCACTTTGGGTCAAGCCTAGAAGCTTAGATGCCTTTTAAAAGAAGTCCATAAACGTTCCGGTCGAATATGTGAGTACTTTGAATTATAGACTGATCGAGGTGTAAATATGAGGCAAAAACAGGGCTTTTTAATATTTGGTGTTTTTTGTGTTTCGGCGCTGTTTTTTTCAGCTTGTGCCTCCGGCGGCGGTGCAGGGGGAGGCAATGATCCGGTATGTGGAAACGGGGTGGTTGAAGATGGGGAAGAGTGTGATGACGGCAACAATGTTTCCGGAGATGGTTGTGATGAGAATTGTCGAACGGAAGAGGTGGAGCCCGGGTGCGGAAACGGAGTGGTTGAAGATGGGGAA
>JAABSF010000646.1 GCA_011390535.1 Deltaproteobacteria bacterium
TAGGAGAGCGAAATGAAGAAGTTTTTTAACACCGCTTGGCCGTAGTTGCCGGAAGAAAGCTTAATTGCTAATCTTTGACACCTTTTTGACACCTTTTTTGACACCTTTTTTGTTCATAATTTTGTAGTGGCACCAGTAAGGCTGGTCATTATCGGGATCCCAAAGGTGGAGCGAATTACCTCGGCATACACGCCACTCAGAACAGTCGGCGCAATCTCCCTTTTTTGTCCATCGCCGATCTCGAAATAGCTCATACCTTCGCTCCCAGACATCCGCGAAATCATCTTCAAAAACCGTCCCTTGGCTCATCCAAGGGGGCAAGTTGGGGCACGCTGCGATGGAGCCATCAGCCATGATCCCGGCGATATTGACCCCCGCGCGGCAGAAATAGGGCACATCCCTGACCTTCTTCTCCCAGTTCCACCCCAGATACCCCTCTTCGCTTAAATTGACAATAAGCCCTTCCCGCTTACCCTTTTCTCGCAGCCGGGCCATCTCGACAACCAAATCGTGAATCCCCTGCTCTGTAAGCAAAAGCTCAGGATCCCCCTTGGCCCTGCCGGCTGGAAATATGTTGAATACACGCCAGTGATTGCAACCCGTTCGAAGTGCGATTTCATAGGTCTCGGCCAACCTGCTCAGGCTCTTGGGGGTGACGCATGTTATCCCTTCCACAACAGGGATGGATTCACGGCGCATTGCCGTTATGGCTCGGCATGCCCTTTCAAACGCGCCCTCCCTGGCGCGCAGCCAATCGTGACATTCTTTTGGTCCGTCAAGAGAGACCACCACACTCTCCATCCCTGCACCTGCAAGCCGTTTTGCCATCAAGGAGTCCAAAGAGATTCCGTTGGTCACCATACCTAGACGAAACCCCAAGGAGCGGGCAAAAGACAAGATCTCTATGAGATCCGGTCTCACCGTAGGCTCTCCTCCAGTGATAACCAGCATGATCCGTTTCGCATCGAACCGCTCAGCCACGGAAAGCAAAACTCTTTGCAAAGTCTCCAGCGGCAACCCACCCTGTGAATCGTCGCGCCCGCAGTCTGAGCCGCAGTGCCTGCACTGCAGATTACACCTACGTGTGACTTCTAAAAACAAGTAGCGTAGATCATGGACCTGAGATTCCAGTTCCTGATAGAAACTCCAACGCAGGTCTTTGAGAAAACTGTGGATACTGAAGGACATTGGACTTCACCTGTCGGCTCGGAAAAAAACAAATCAGAAAAAATTCGAGGAGAGATCTAAGACAAAACATTTCACTGCATCTTGATTCCATGCAAGCGAACTTTGGAAAACTTAAAGTTTTATTGGGGTATCTCTTCAACCAGTACGTCGACTTTGGCGGGCACCGACCCTGAGTCGACAGGGATCTCCTCACCCTCATAGAGACCATTTTCGGCGCCGTCCACGTCTCTTACAACAACCCAAAACCCCTTACTGTCAGCATGATTTAGTAAATCAATATCGGAAAAAACCCGATACTCGCCATATACATTGGTGTAAACACATTCAGAACCATAGCCTGGAACATTTGCACAAACTTCCAGCCCTTGCACACCCTGGACGTCCTCGCTGGAAACCCTACCCTCCACCACCATGTTACGCTCATAATCATACATTTGAGCACCATAACAGGCGGCAATCAGCAAGCTGGTCCCGGCGCCGACGACTGAGAGACATACCCTTTTTATCAGTTTGTCTATTTTCATGATCTTTTACTCCTTAGACCTTTTTATTTGAACACAACCTGCAGCGAATTTCCACAACAAAATCTAAGAACCATAAGTGGACTAATTAGATTGCTGTATCAACTGCCGGGCGGACCGGCCGTTATACTTGTATCTACAAACCGTATCCACCAAGTGCAAATACAAAGCTTAAAGTTTCAGCGCCTCCTTTCAATCCTTCACATAGCGCTTCAATGCTTACAAGACAGCAAAAAAGATGCCAAGTCACTTATCCATTAATGCCAAAGAGTTACCCCTTCAGCGCAGCCCCCTTTTAGCTTGCTGAATCAGCAGACAGCGCAGATCCCGGACATTTATGTCAGATTCTGTGGTTTGGCAGGTCTGGGTCGATAACTAAAAACCCTGGTTCTAAATCATCTTCACAAACTTGGATTTGCTCCAACTATAAAGGCAAAAAAGCGTCTCCAACTATTCAGGAGTTTCTTTTTCAGGCTCACTATCTTTAGTTTCTTCAGGCTCTTTTTGTTGATTATCACCGTCCCTTCGAATGGGCACACTAACATATTCCTGTTCAACCGCCTCTTTCGAGTAACGATGCTCCAACTCCTGATCGTACACAATGGAAGTATCACGTTCACCGGCCACCCGTGAAAAAACCACCCGCCTGCTCACAGTCGGCTCCAGCATAATCACCGCACAGAGCCTATCCTCTTCCGCGGTCCTCAGGTCCGCT
>JAABSF010000647.1 GCA_011390535.1 Deltaproteobacteria bacterium
GATGCCCCTGGGACGAGAAAAATGTTAGCTGCGATATGTCTGAGCTCCAAAGCCTTATATCTCCATCAGGGGATGTTTTTGATCATTTGGTGGTTTTATCCATGTCTTTGCCTCTAACCTTTTTGGATACAGGAGGGGCTGTAGGGGGAGGTACCCCCGAAAGAGTTGTAGGGCGTTGAGATTGTGCTGTGTCGGCTGTAAAAAAAGCGCTCTTTCGATAGGAGATGACGGCTCTATCTATCAGCACCTTTATTACGCCGACCGCCGGAACAGCAAGGAGTACGCCAACAAAACCGAACAGCTTCCCGAAAACCATGAAAGAGAGCACTACAACCGCAGGGCTCACACCTGTGCCGTGGCCGAGAATGTTGGGGGTTATAAAGAAAGCGTCCAAGGTTTGTACAGACCCGAAGACAGCTGTGACCCAAAAAATTTGGCCCCACCCTTGCCAGTCCAAAAACGCCATGGACAGCGCTAACAAAAAACCCATGGCCGCTCCCAAGTATGGAACAAAAGCCATGATTCCTGTAAGCATCCCTATCACCAAGCCCAAAGGAATACCCACCATCGTATACCCGATGGAATAAAGTGTCCCCAATATTAGCATGACGATAAGTTGTCCGCGTATCCATCCGGAGAGAGCTTTATCAATTAGGCTCCAGGTGTCCTCGGCCCAGGCGTGGTATCTGTGGGGGATAAGCCCGTAAATTACTTCGGCCATTCGGTCAAAATCACGGAGTAGAAAAAAGGTGAAAAAGGGTATGAGGACCAATATGCCGATAAGAGAAAGGACCTTATAAGCGCCTGACATGGCGGTTCCGGCGAAATCACTCAATGAGCCCAATGCTTGTTGAGTGAGCTCTTTCAAGTTGTAACCCAACCCTTCCGTAAGCTCAGTTAAGCTTTGTGGAAAACTAATATCAAATGATTTCTCCAGCCAGGGGATGACGTCGTCTTGTATTCTCGAAATATATGACGGTATCCGTCTGCTGAATATCGAGACCTCTTTTCCTATGAGAGGGATCATGAACATCACAAAAAGGGTCACCAGCAAGGCTACTCCGATCAATAAAATCAGCACCCCAAGGGTTCTGTTGACTTTATGCCGCTCAAACCAATCGATGATGGGATCCAGGAGGTATGCAAGCAAAAAAGAGATCAGCAAGGGTATCACCACCTCGCTCAGCTCTCTTAATAAAAGATAAAGCCCTAAAAAGGCCAGGACGGCGAATGCAAGTTGCCAAAATATTTGTGAACGGCGTTGTCTGGCTAGATACCCGCCCATTGGTGGTTTCTCACTTGGTTGTTATCGGCCGCTTATGCGGCTGAAGTGTTTTTCGTGTTTTCCACTGGAGCTGGGGGTGAAGCGACAATTTTATGACTTGCACATTGTCTCTTTTTACTTCGATCTCTCTATATCTTGTATAATGACCATCAAGACGAACCTCTACAAGATGACGTCCAGGGGGGAGTTTGATCAGTTTATTGAAGACTCTACGGCCACGCCCCAAAAAGTGCCCATTTACAAAAACGCGAGCGTCTGAATAAGAGCAATTAATTTTAATGCCCTGGGCAAGCCGCTTTGTGCGAGCAGGGCATCCGGAAAAGGCACATAAGAATGCACATATCGGCAAAACAGACAAAAAGAAAACAACGCCATGGTGGTGGAGTTTCATTGTTCGGTCCTCTCGGTGTCGGGTGACTCCGTAAGTTCAACAGTGAGCCTGCGCCCACCTTTTTCCGCAACAATTAACTCTAAACCGGGGATTTTCAACTGTTTTATAATAGGGGATATGCTTTTTCGGCAAGAAGGGAGGATCACTGTGACAGTCGACGAGCCGCGCTTGAACCTCCAGGGACGTACGCGGGAGTTTTGAGGAAGCGCCCCTTCAATGTGTTTGGTCACTTCAGTAATTTTGGAGAAACCGACAGGGCCGATGATTTCTATAAACCATTGACTGTAGCATCCGGAAGTCTTCTTTATGGCGAGCGCTGCGGTCTTTTTTCCCAGCTCGGTGCCTGCCATGAACATCGCTGTTCGTAAGGCACTTAAACGATCTTTCTCGATACCGTTTGCGAGCGATGAGACTGAGTGAGGGCTTTTTGTTTTTCCTGCTCCGTTTCCTGTTCCGGAGGTGTTGATTTCGGCCGAGCAACTTACCGTTGCGCCGTGTTCGTTGTTCTCCGGCAACGGCCCCGCTGACAAAAGCTTACACTCACCAGTGACAATGAAACGGGGTTGGATTTTCGGCGCCAGAGATCTCAACACCGGCAACCCCTCTTTTTTCAGGGTGGACTCCATGGCGATTTGTGCCGAAAGTATGCTGGAGAGACCATCTCCCGGTGACAATGATACACTTATTGAAAGCAACGACGATTCTGCCGCTGATTTTTGTTCTTTCGCAGGAGGGTGTAACG
>JAABSF010000648.1 GCA_011390535.1 Deltaproteobacteria bacterium
GTTTGGGAGAAATTCGATTATCGGAAGCTAATGCTTAAAACATACAAAACGATATTCAGGCTCGACTATCCAATCTCTTTCCAGCTCATTGATGAGTTGGGTAAACTGGCGGAGAGCCTGCATACTGAAAGCATTAACAAAAAATTCGATAAAGCCAAAACGGATGTAAACCTCCAGAAACGCACATTAACCAGTCACATTGTTTTAGGACAAGAGCAATTCCGGATTCATTTGTCTCTCCAGGAACTCGACGCGCTAATAGAACATGGTGGTTCCGAAGGCTACCTTGTAAGAAAGCTTCCCCAGCACCCGGCATGTGATCTTGCCGACACACTTCTTCGACAACTTGAAAAGAGAAATGCACCAAAATACAATCGGTTTGGAGTACGTCTTTGGACAATCATTCAACGTAAGGAGTTTGCGTTTGAAAAGCTAAGAGATTTTTTTGTCGGCAGACTGTCTCCTGTAGCGAAATCGTTGAATAAAAGCTTTTCTTCAATTGAGGAAGTTGGTGTGGTTTTGGAAGCTAAGGCTGAAGATGGGAAGAAATCGAGAGTCATTGTCGGGCCTTACACGAAGGAAGAAAACAATAAGTATTTCTCGTTGCCTCATGATATCCCGGAAGGACTTATAGTGGATTTGGATATGTGGTACGAAAAGCTTGAGTTACCGGGGTTGACGGTTAGCAAAACGCTTGCAGACTTTGTGTCTGATTTTATAAATATAATAGAAGAACTTGAACATTCTCTTGCAGAGGAAATGAAATGACAGTTTCAGACTCTGTTGGCTTTTTTTTCGACCAAACGGAAAAGGAGACAACTTTTTCCTACGGCAAAGACAAAAACCAAGATAACTACTTAGGGCTCAAAGAACCTGAAAATCTTTATGGGCCCAAAATCAGTGAATCTGAAGAATTTGATACCTCTTTACTTCCTGAAAAAAAGCAGGAAAAAAAGCAGGAAAAAAAGATCCTCCGCAAAATCACAGGAGTGGTGCATGCTACCAGTGACACGACTGTGTTAGTCGGTCTACAGAATGATGCCGTCAAAATCGAGTTTCCCAGAGAGCTTTTCAAAGACGAATCTTTAATTAGATTGGGACAGCCTTTGGAATACCGAATTTGCGAGGAATCCTCAGGTTTTCGTTACCAAGAGTTCGCTGTCGGGCAGGATTTAAACAAAAACCATGCAAGAGAGGAAATCGAGGCGATTCTTGCCGACATCAAACCTCGACAAAAATGATGAAATCCTCACCATCAACATGTTTGAAGTGGGGCATGGTGACTCAATTCTTCTTACCCATGAAGATCCCCGAGAGAATCAATCTTTTTACATCCTCATAGACTCTAACACGAAAATGGTTGATGGAAAGCGTATCAACCCGGTTTTCGAGCATCTCAAGGGACATGGTGTCAGATACATTGATCTACTTGTGATTACTCATCTTCATCGGGATCACTATCGCGGCATAGATCAAGTATTGAATAATCTAGAGGTGAAAAAACTGGTTATCTCTCCTTTTATCAGTCAGAAAGCCGCCATTTTCGACGACATTATCTATAAGTACAAACAGAAAATAGGAGAAATATGCAGGCTGACATCTAACGAAAACATCAATTTCGATCTTAAAAGCCTGGCCGTTCTTCTCCGCTACATTGCTCAACACGATGCCTCTAGAGTCATGGAGGCAGGCGGTCCGGAGCAGGTGCTTCGGATTCCATCTGCTCACAACAGCCTTAAGGCATATATTTATCTGCCACTCAAAAAAATTAAGGGTGTGCTCCATAATAAGATTGAAAGGAATGATTTTAACCTCGACAGCTTTCCTGAAATGAATGATGCATCCGTTGTTGTTGTTATTGATATCTTTGGCCATAGACTTCTATTTGGAGGAGACTCCACGGCCCCGCAGTGGAGAGAGCATCGCCGCCATATGAAACGAGATGGCGTCAAGAATCTTGGAGTGAACATAATTAAAGCCCCCCATCATGGCTCGGATAGGAACAATCCCGAAGATATCTTCAAATACTTTTTTCATCGTCCTAATTGCCGAGATCCTAACATCTTTACTCTCATTTCTGCCGATGGGAGGACACATCCCCACAAAGCTTTTCTGGAAAGAGTCGGTGAATGGAAATTGAAACCCCTATGCACCAACTACTCACGACATTGCCTGACAGACAAAATAACATCTATTGAAGGGCTGGCGTCAATACCGTTGGAAGCTCGACCTTTTTTGAAACAATATGAAAAAGAGGAAGCTCCTATTCCTTGTTTGGGCAACATTGAACTGCGTGTCTCAAAAGATGGAATTACATGGACGGGAGAAAGAAAAAGAATTTGTCCCTATCGCTTGAGAGAGAGTGATGGCGGACTCAATGAACTGGATGTGTTGGTTTGATCTC
>JAABSF010000071.1 GCA_011390535.1 Deltaproteobacteria bacterium
ATGGCGGTGAAATCGCCTAAACGTTTTAAAAAGGAGGCAAAGAGATGGGATTTATAGCAGGAGCATGGCTTTTCGTACTTGGTGTCTTGGGTGCGGCAAATTTGATAATCGCAAGAAAGCCTGAGGCAAAAGAACTTATTGGTAAAATTGCACCATATCAGGGATGGATAGGTTTTGTATCATTGTGGTATGGTGCATGGACTATCATCCATTCGGTGATGAACATAGGATGGCTCAGCTTGGTTCCCATCTGGTGGGTGACCTATCTGGCATCGGGAGCAATACAGTTTTGCCTCGGAGTCTTATTAGGGGTGGGAGTTTTCAAGTCTTTTGTGAAAAATGAACAGGCCCAGGAAAAAATGGATCAGCTCGTCACGAAGCTGGCACCGTTCCAAGGGACACTTGGACTCATTGCAATTGGACTCGGTGTTTGGACCATCGTGGCTGCAATCCTCTTTCTCTAATCCTTCCTGAAATTCTTAGTTTTTTCTCTGCCGACATTCCTGAGACAATGATCCGTGGCGACCGCCGGATCCGGTTTGCACCTACAATAGAAAGTTCTATTAAGTATCACCCAAATACCCATTCCTGCGTTTATGCTATTGGTGAGCCGCTATTGGTGAGTCGCCGCTACGAGGAGCGATACTACTACTGTTAATGTTACTGTTACTGTGCGGTGTAGCCTCCGTCTATGATCAGCTCTGAGCCTGTGACGAATTTTGACTCATCCGAGGATAGATAGACCACACCATAGGCGATATCATCCGGCTCTCCAACATGACCAATTGGGTGTTTGGAGTCCAATTGCTTTCTGAACTCTTCCACACCTACTTCCGACTCTTCGCCGAGGGCGGCAACCAACGGTGTCCAGATATAACCTGGATGGATGGAGTTAACGCGAATGCCGTCCTTTGCATAGAAAAGAGCATCCGTTTTGGACATTAACCTGACTGCCCCTTTTGAGGCATGATAGGCGGGCAAGTCCGGAGCGCTGACCAACCCGTAGATAGAAGAGAGGTTGATAATGCTACCCCCGCCGGCTTCTTTCATCATCGGTACTACATGTTTGGTGCAGTAATATACACCGTTGACGTTTACGTCCATCACCTTCTGCCACTCTTTGCCTTTGACTTCATGGGTAGGTTTATTAGGTCCGGCTATACCTGCGTTATTGACTAGGACATTTATGTTGCCAAATTCTTTTTTTACTTGTTCAAAGACGCTCTTTACCTCTTCTTCGTTTGAAACATCCAGGTGCCAATACCCGGCGTTTCGGCCGTTTTGTTCTTGATTCCCTTGAATTTCCCTGACCTCTTGAAGAAGCTCTCTCCCCTCATCATCTATCAAGTCCGTAATGGCTACTTTAGCACCTTCTTTTGCAAGCTGCAGGCAAGATGCGCGGCCAATTCCTCGGGATGCTCCTGTTACTAAAGAAACTTTTCCTTTCAATCTCTCACCAAGTTTTGTCATGTTTTCTTCTCCTTTCTTATAAAATTGTGTCATCATTTCATTCACTCATTTCTCATTGCTGTGATTATCTGCGGCAACTCTCTTAGATCCTTGATGCGGTCATCACCTTCGATTTTGAATCCAACGGTGTAACAGCCTGCGCTTTTTCCTGCAGACATGTCTTCCTCCGAGTCCCCCACAACTACAGCCTCACGTGGTTCAACGCCCAAGGCATTGCAAGCGTGGATAACCATCTCAGGGTTTGGTTTACCTCGACTCACAGTGTCTGAAGTCACCACCGTCTGGAAGTATCTTTCCAACCCGAAACCGGACAAAATTTGTCTTGTGCATTTTTCGGTCGTGTTGGTAATAACCGCCAAAGACAGCCCGGCTTCACGAAGTTGTTTCAGCGCTTCATCGACACCACCCATAATTTCCACAGCATCTGAGTGTCTCGGGAAAACCACCTCACAAAAATGAACCCTGTCACCACCGATTTCCGCCAGGTTTTTATTCAGATCACGTCCCCAATAACGGGTGTCAAAAGTCTCACGCTCCACCCCGGCCGTTTCTTTAAAAGCACGAAACCAGGCCTCTTTGGACTTCACCAAAACTCCGTCCATATCCAATAAAACCGCTTTGATAAGCTTGTTTCGGTGTTGCCTTGTGTCTTTTGCGGCTCTCTCCTCTCTTTCTTCCACTCTCTCTTCCTTTAGTTTCTTTTTGTTCACATCTCACCTATTTCATCTTTGTGAACCACTCTGTTTTTTCGCATGAAAAGTCTTGCGGTGAAGGATTACAGGCTCTTTTTCCTCCCTAGCAGGATCGATTCATTCATGGTTTGGGTCTCTGATTACTCATTCAGATTTCTCATCCAGATCGATTTTCATGGACAAAAATCGCAGCAGATCCTTTAGCGCTATGACCCCCACCACCTGTTGACCCTCCGCTACTATGAGCCGGCTGTTGCCGGTGCGATGCATGAGAGAAAGTGCTTGCATGGCGTCTGTATCAGGTGACACTGTGTTTTCAGTCTCTCTGCACTTTCTAGCCACTTCTCTTACCGCTGTATCTTTACGGTTTTCCGGATCCACCTCTTTGATATCGGCAATGGAAACGCACCCCACTAGTTTCATATTCTCCCTTTCAGGGCTGACCTCTCCAGTTCCTCCGTCTTCCACTACAGGAAACATTTTATAGTAATGGGTGTAAACGTAGTCCTGGATGAGCTGCTCTACTGATATCGACGCCGGCACCACTAGGGGATCGCTTGACATAAAGCGGCTCACCCTCTCTCCTTCGAGCGCCTTGCGGGTTAGCAAATTCTGATATGATGCACGCGATCCTTGATGGATGAACAGACCAATCAAAAACCACCACATACCGCCGATGAAGTTGCCGTTGATTACGCTGAAGACCCCCATTGCTATAAGCAAGATTCCAAAAACGCTTCCCAGCCTGGAAGACACACGTGTAGCCCAACGAATATTTTTTTTCCACCCCCAGAGGATGGAACGGAGCACTCGTCCGCCGTCGAGCGGAAAGGCCGGGATCATGTTGAATACGGCCAAAACTATGTTGATCAAAGCTAGATAGGCAAACACCCCGGTCACTATCACCGGCCATCCCAGGTTGACCGAAGTTAAATGTGCGAGATAGAAAAACAGCCCCACTCCAACCGACGCCAACGGCCCTGCTATGGCCATAAAAAACTCAACCTTTGGACTCGCCGGCTCCTCACTCATCTCCGCTACTCCGCCGAAAATGAAGAGAGTAATGCCATTCATGGGCAAACCAAAACGCCGAGCTATCAAAGAATGTGACATCTCATGAAAAATTATGGACATAAACAGCCCGGCCGCTCCCAAAACACCCATGACCCAATAACTCTGATTCGACAAGTTCGGATAGTATGTGGGAAACGCACCCTTCGCCAGGCTCCATGTAACCAAGATCGCGATTACCAACCAGCTCAAATCCACCCGGACCTTAAACCCAAACAGATTAAAAAGAGTGATCCTTCTTCCAAACATACATCTCCTCCATGCTTTTCATTCGGCCAAACCATCGCTGGATTATCCAATCTCTCCAAGAAGATGGTCTTGCGCGATTAGGTAAAAGATAAGCAAAAAACGATCCAGGACCGGTTCTTTGTTGCGAGAGTGATTTTGCCGACTTCGCGTAGGGTAGATGTTGTTTGGTACAGTGTGTAGAGTTTACAGGGTGGAGTCAGAGGTTGTTTGGTGCAGCTAGTATTTGTCTGGCGCAGTTAGTGTTTGCTTTGTGAAATAAAAGAAAAGTTCTGTGTCAGTGGAATTTCGTGATTCATAAACCGGAGCTTGTTGGAGAAAAAAAGGAATTGTTTTGTTCAAGGGCTCGCCGGATTGCGTCTAAAGGCTTTCCATATCTCCACAGCGAAAAAGGCGGCCAGGCCGAAAAGCGCACAAACACCCAGTTCCCAAGGTGTCAATGCCACTGTTTTAAAGAAGGTTTGGAAGAACGGAACGTATAGCAGCATCACTTGTAAGCCGATTATACCTACGCTCAGCCACAGAACCAATTGATTGGAGAAGAGGCTGAGAGAGAAAAAAGACTCTCTGTCAGACCGCATGGCCAGCGCCTGGCCCACCTGCAAAAAGGCGATCAGCGTAAAAATCATCGACTGCCAATTGCCCTCCGAACCGTAATGAAAGAACCACGCACCCACCCCCAGGGAGACCGCCCCGATCACGAAGCCGACAACTAACACTTGCTGAACACCGCCGCGGCTGAATACCCCTTCATCTGGTTTACGCGGCGGTCTATTCATTGTGTTTTTTTCAGGAGGCTCCACAGCCATGCCGAGGCCCAGTAAACCATCAGTAATGAGATTTAACCACAATAGCTGCAGTGGCAACAGGGCCAAGGAGATACCGAAAAGAGGTGCAAACATCATCACCAGGACTTTTCCTGTGTTGCCGGCGATGGAGTACTTCACAAAGCGACGAACGTTGTCTCCGATGACTCGGCCTTCTTCCACCGCCGCGATGATGGTAGCGTAGTTGTCGTCCAAAAGTACCATGTCGGAGGCTTCTTTGGAGACATCGGTGCCTGTGATGCCCATGGCCACCCCAATATCCGCCGTTTTAAGCGCAGGCGCGTCGTTAACGCCGTCACCTGTCATGGAGCAGATTTCGCCTCTTTTTTTCAAGGCGTTCACGATTTTTAATTTATGTTCGGGTGATACCCGTGCAAAAACAGATGTAGTTCCTACTGCCTCTGTGAGCTGTTCTATAGACAATTTATTGAGGTCTTTGCCGGTCAGAACCTCTTCGTTATCCATCAGTCCCAGGTTTTTTGCGATAGTGACAGCCGTCAGAGGATGGTCTCCAGTGATCATGACCGACCGGATACCGGCAGCCCGGCATTTTTTCACAGCCTCTTTTACTTCGGGCCGCGGTGGATCAATAAGGCCGAAGAGCCCCACAAATATCAGGTCTTTTTCGTCGGCTTCGGTTAGAGTCTCGGGTACCTCCTCTAAGAATCGAACACCCAACCCCAGTACTCGTATCCCTTGTTTTGTGAGGTTTTCGTTCTGCTCTGTAACGCGTTGACGTTTTTTCTCGTCAAAGGGTTCATGCCCATTTTGATCCCACACTTCCGTCGATATCTCGAGAAGACCATCGACCGCTCCCTTGGTGATCGAAATATGCGATTTGCCTTGAAGCAATGACTGAAGTCCTTTTGGTATTCTTTCGTCATTTGCAAGAGATTTTGGAATTGAGTGAACTGTTGTCATGCGCTTGCGATCCGAATTAAAGGAGAGTTCGTTTTCCCGTTTGAAGACCTCTTCTAATTGACTAAAACTAAGCCCTGCACGGATCGCCGCCATTTTTAGTGCACCTTCGGTTGGATCACCGATGGTGGTGATCCTCGAGTTGTCTTCTTCGCGGGTAAGCTCTGAATC
>JAABSF010000649.1 GCA_011390535.1 Deltaproteobacteria bacterium
AAAGCGTCCACTCCGGGTTTGTACTCTCTATCCACCTCAAGCGGCGAGAAAGTACCTACAAGATCAGCGGGCTGCCAAACAAATCCAACCCCGAATGAGACCGGCTGGCGCCCCAGGATGATATCAACAGGTCCGATCCGATACCGTACATTCAACCTGTCGATATCGTGGTAGAGACTGAACGTCGGATCGTCGGGGCGATAAGTCTGCATCGGCAACGAACGAGGCGGCCTGGCCGAACCTGCCGTTCCCATGGCGTCCATTGCATTGGGAAAAGAGGATGCCAACCCTTGAGAACGCAAATGCATCTGCCATTTCCAACGATTTTTGTGAGTTCCCTCCAACTTCAACCGCACATCGACCAACGCCATTGCGCCACGATCTTCATTCCACCCCATGAAATTCAAAAGCTCCGGTGGGTGAAAAGGCATGTGCACCCCAAAGAAGAAGCTCTTTAATGATCCGTCCAGAACCATAAAGTGCTCATCTTTTTCCAGCAGGGGCACTCCTCCCGCCTGCCGGCTTTTACATACCCAGCAGCAGAAAAACACAGACAAGACACACAAGGCACGCAAAAAGGCACGCAAAAAGGCACGCAAAAAAGAACCCACAAAAAGGGGCCTTCTTCCGCAACGCCCGCTTCTTCTCTCAGCTCTTACAAAGTCAGGGCGAAGACGCATCTTTTTCATCCGCTCCTTCCATCTCTTTCGTTTCTTCCTCGGCTGATGAGGGTTCCCCCTCTCTCCAATCATCTTCAGCTATTTGACCGTCTTTCAAAGTGATGAGGCGCTTGGCACGGTCCATCACCATGTGATCGTGAGTAGAAAAAATAAAGGTGACCCCATCTTGTTCATTCAGGTCCCTCATCATGTCCAGAAGTGAAGATCCTGTCTCGGAATCCAAATTGGCAGTGGGCTCATCAGCCAATACAATCGAAGGCTTTGCCACCACCGCACGTGCTACGGCGACTCTCTGTTGTTGCCCACCGCTCAGTTCACTTGGTCTGCGTTTTTCGTGTCCTTCCAACCCTACCCGCTTAAAGACCTTTTTCAGCCGATTCCTTCTCTCGGCAGCCGGGACCCCTTGAAGCATCATTGTATACTCAGCGTTCTCATAAGCTGACAGGACGGGGACGAGATTATATGCCTGAAAAACAAAACCCACTTTATTGAGCCTCAGCTCCGCCCGATGAGTTGAAGACATAGCCGACAAATCAACACCGTCCACCAGCACAGAACCGCTCGTCGGTGTGTCAAGGGCTCCTATTAGATTCAATAGAGTTGTCTTCCCCGATCCGGAAGGCCCACAAATGGCAGTGAATTCTCCCCGCTTTATGACCATATCGACACCTCGGAGGGCTTTCACAGTCACCTTGCCCTGTTCGTAGTACTTTTTCACTTCCCGTGTTTCAATGATTTTAGACATGATGAATCGCCTTCAAAATATGCATCCTCACCGCCCGCACGGCAGGATAAATTGATGATAGTACAGCCATGAAAAACACACTCAAAGTTGCAAACACAAAGCTCATTGGATAGAGCTTTCCCTTAATCACCGTTATGGCGACACCTCCCATCTCCATTGCATCCCCATCGCTGAATTTGCTCATATCAATACCGGTAGTTTCAAAATAGCGAATCACCGGTAATCCTATCAGCGCGCCTACTATGACCCCGATAAGCCCGATAAGAGCGCCTTCGGCCAAGACCAACCAAAATATTCGTCCCGACCGAGTTCCCAATGCCCGCATAACTCCAAACTCCCGAGTACGCTCCATTACAGACATCAACACGGTGTTTAACACCCCTGTTCCAATAATGATCAGTAAAATCCCTACAAACACATATCCGGACACCTTGTCGAGCCAAATCAACTCCGCCATCTCTTTGATGACCTCATCCCAGGAGAGCACCACCAACCCAGGACGATCCCCAAGCGCTTTCTTAACATCTGCAAATATCGACTCTGTTTCACGGGCTGATTCACCGAAAACCGCGACCTGATGAACCCCCTTACCCAAATGCAGGATCTCTTGAGCGTGTTTCAGCATCACCTGTATATAAGCTCCGTCTAAATCCGAGTTTCCCGTCTTGAACACGCCCACCACCCGAAACTGTCTGGACTCCTGACTCCCCATGCCCTGGGCGTCTACTACAAGCTTGTCACAGAGCTGCAACTTCAAGGTATCGGCGAGCTGAGCACCAATCACCACCGGGTGTGAATGAATGACCGACTCACCATCACTCCCCTTGGAATCGCTCGCACACCATAGCTCACCGGAGCTCTGCTCGGCTCTCGCCACTTCTTTTGCCCCGGCCTGAAGATAGACACCCTTGATTATTTTTTCAGGCAACTCGGAGACCTCTCTCTCACGTTCCGGCTCCACTCCTGCGAAAAACA
>JAABSF010000650.1 GCA_011390535.1 Deltaproteobacteria bacterium
GATAATTTAAGCAATTTTATTTGGAACATAAGGGCAAGAAAGGGAAAGCTTTATAGAAGCTGGCACCGGAAAAAAGGGCGTCGCCAAGCTATTTCGTATAACGGGCGCATGTTGATACGCGAAGACATCAGGCGCTCAGTGAGATGGTACGAATTGGCTTCCTATAAGATGAAGTGGCTCGCCAAAGGCCGGGGATTAACCGCTTCTGGAGATGGAAAGCTTGTGGCTTTGCAGAACAAAAAAGGCGTTATGGAGCTTCGAGACACCACTGCAGGAAAGTTAAAGCACGAGGTGAAGGGCATCCCTCAAAAGAGCACATTTGCGCTGAACCGAAACGGCGAAAAAATCATCTACACAGAGCAAACGGATTCCGGGTGGTCACTCGCTGTTGTAGACACAAAAACACAAAAACAGGTTTTTAAAAGCGATGTAAAAAAGGGTATATTAAAAGGACTCGCCGTTTCCCCCACAAAATCCTACGTAACGGTGTGGGGTGATTTCGGCATGGTTGTTTATGACACTGAGAAGAAAGAGGTATCAATATCTTCGAAAATGCGGGCCGCCCAGGCAACGATCTTCGATGAGAGAGTGTTTCTGATCCCTCTCGGCTCACCAACCCAAATCAAATGTTTTAAAATAGAGATCCCTGAATAAGCAGAAACAAAGCAAGAGAGAACTAATCCATCAAATGAAGAAAGGGCTCGGAGGGCTCACAGACGATATCGATCCTCCGCTCCCGAATGGTGTAGCGCGTAGAGTGAAGACACATCCCGGACACTCTATGCTCCACGCCGTTTTCATCCAGGAGAGGCTCTTTCCGCCCATACCAAGGATCCCCCACTATAGGCATCCCGGCGTGTGACATATGCACCCTAATCTGATGAGTCCGGCCGGTGATCAATTGCAAATGATAACGATACACCCCGCAAACCCCTATCTCACCTTTTCCCAACTCATAAAGTGTCTCGGCCGGCTTACCTCGCTTCATATCCACCATCCACCTGTCTCTTCTCCTAGGGTTCCGCGCCAGGGGCCAACCCCATTTACCTCGCAGGGATTCTGTTTTTCCATGTGCTAACGCCGTGTAGTACCGGGCCACAGCCCCGCCCATCTGCAACTCTGTATACTCAGCCGCGCTCCTCCGGTTGAGCGCCAAAACCATGACTCCGGTGGTATCCCTGTCCAATCTATGTATCGGAATAGGGAGACTATCCAGCTTCAGTTGCTTCGCCAAAATGGTAGTTACGACATTTTTATCCATGCTGGGTGTCGGCATGCTCGACAAACCGGAGGGCTTATTAACGGCACATATTTCGCCATCCAAATACAAAACCTGGAGCTTATCAACACACGGTTTCTCAGCACACCGGTTCCCCGTAGATTCATCTATACTTGGTTTTGATTCGGTGCCGTCCCTATCAATCCGAACATGAACGGTTATTCTCTGCCCGGATGCAACTCTATAACCCCTCTTTTTTACTCGTCGACCATCGACCCAAACCGCCCCCCTTTCCAAAAGCTCTCTGCTATCTTGCCGAGTAAAAGGACCGGTGGAGTAGAGCACTCTGTGAAGTGCTGCTCCCGAATCAGTTTCATTCACGATGATATCAATCCTGCGGGCCATAGCTCCAACATTAACATTGCAATTTTTGTACAGGTTTAGTGAAGGTTTCTTGCAGAGTTTAAACCGAGCTATTCAATCGTAAACTGAGCTGTTCAATCGCCTCGTTTTCGTAAAAATCCAAACAGCCACAACAACATCAAAGAAACAGCCCCTGCTACACTGGCCAACAAATAGGCGTGGCCGGGCTCAATGCTGTTACCCGACAACACTGTTTTCGCTCGAGCCGCCGGCATATTGTCACTCCACAGACGCACCGCTTCCTCATGAGCCGCCAAAGCCTCAGGTACTAGTTCTTTTCTCGCCTCATAGTACAACCCTCGTACATAGGCGCTCTCAGACAGCAACTTTCGGCGCACCTCTTCATCATTATGAAGGAAATAGGCCAAATAGAGGAAATCGAGACTCTCTTTAAGCTTGCCTTTTACAAAAAGAGAAGCAGCGTAGCGGTGAAAATAACCGGCAATCTGTGGCGCCAATGATGTTGTGGGCTGACGAGCCAGCAAGTCCTGCATAAACTCAATAGAGGATCTCTCTTCACCGCTCTCCCACTTACCGACGGCCTTGGCAAACCATCTACTGTCCCTTTCACGGCGCCTTTTATCTTGCTCTTCGAACAGCTTTTCGACAAGACTTTTTTCCGGCATCTGCTTTTTGTATTTCCCCGCAGTCAACCGATCCAACTCAACCCTCACCTCGTGGACGGCCCGCTGCCTGAAGTTCATATAGACTATTTGACGATGCTTGGTTTCGCGACCTCCTGTGAGCTTGAGATG
>JAABSF010000651.1 GCA_011390535.1 Deltaproteobacteria bacterium
AAACATCTCTATTGTATCGGGGTTTGCCGTGTACTTCTCTTTGAGACTCTTGAGCGCAGTTTTCCGACCGAGACGAATGTGTTCCGCTAAATAAACAACGCCCATTCCTCCTTCCCCGAGTAGGCCGATGAGTCGATAAGAGCCCAAGACCTTGCCGATGTCATATTGTTTATAAGATGGATGGTGTAGCAACGTTTCAGTCATGGTTAGTCCATAACTCCGAATGGGTCGATTGTGTCTGTTTTGGTATTCGTTGAGGGGCGACTTTTACGACTCTGGTTTGTCTTGGATTTATCATTCACTCGCCTGGAGCTTCGCCGTTTCCTACTTCTACGGTTCTTGCTTCTTTGTTTTCTGCTTCTTTTCGCCCTGTTTTTTTCAGTAGAGCTTTTCTTATTAGAGACGGCCGATTCCAGGGATTGGCTGTGTTTTTCTTTTGTCTCAGATTTGTCGCTCATTTTCGGTTCTTCGATAGTGTCCGAATTCCGGGTTGCCGACGACTGCCGGGAGTTGTCTTTTTCCAATAAAATGTTAACAGGCCCTGCGGTTTCAAAGTTTACCTCGACCGTGGACTGCAAGTGATCGGGCAACCTGGCGATGAAGTGTTCCTTAACGTTCCTTTCTATACGTACATCCACAGGTGCCTGCCCAAGAAACCGGCCGTCGGCGAGTCTGTAGATCGAGGCTCCTTCAGGGTGAGTGGTAAGTCTGAGTTCTTTCACCTTATCCCCACCGTTATCGGCCGACTGTTCTTGTTTTGCGGATTTTGGTTTATTTCGAGCTGCTGTTACCACCGCTTCATTTTTATCGTTATTTTTTGAGAAGAATCCTGTTGCCCAGAGAGAAAGCGCCCCGACGCAGGTGACGCAAGCCGTCACCGCAGCGATCCATATCCATTTTGTTGAAGTGTTTTGTGGAATATCGGTCAAAACCACAACCTGGGTTCCATCGTCATCTTCGACCCAGTCTAAAATTTCCTGGAGTTGTCCCATCGACTGAATCCGCTCTTCCGGATTTTTCTTCAAACAGAGCATCACCGCATTGTCTACTGTTGGGGGGATTTCGTTTTCACCGGCTCTTTCAGAGGGTGGTGCCGGAATCTCATTAGTGTGGGAGAGTAAGAGTTTGTTAAGAGAACCTTGGAAGGGTGGCTGACCCGTGAGCATTTCATACATGATGATACCGACGGCGTAGATGTCGATCCGATGGTCGACCTTCTCTCCCTTGATAAGCTCGGGCGCCATGTACTCCGGTGTGCCTATCAGCTCCCCGGTGCGGGTGTGGAGCAATGTATCCGTGGAGGTCATGAACTTTGCGATCCCGAAGTCTATTAGCTTGGGTACGAGTTTTCCTCCTGGTTTCTCTACAAGAAAGATGTTCGATGGTTTTAAATCTCGATGCACGATCCCAATGGAGTGAGTCGCCGTCAATGCAGAGCATATTGGGAGCATAAACTCTCGGACACGGCTGACCGGGAGAGGGGCGTATTCTCTGATATAATCGACTAACTCCTTTCCTCTCAGCATTTCCATGACCATGTAAGGAGGGCTGTCATCGTTATTTACGAAATCGGTTACTTCTATGATAGCGGGGTGTCTAATCTGGTTAACGGCTTTAGCCTCTTTAAAGAATCTTTGGACGACCTCCGGATATGCCGTCACTTCGGGAAGCAACAACTTTACCGCGACTTCTCTTTCCAGTAATTTGTGAGTCGCGCGAAAGACGGCTCCCATCCCACCGGAGCCAAGCAATTCAACCAGCTGATAGTTGCCTATTATATCTCCGGTCCGGGGAGGGCGAAATCTGGAACGGGTTTTTTCTCCTGAGGACAAGAGCTCATCCCAGTCGGTGTCTTCCGGGGCATTTGTGAGGCGTGCCCCGTCGTGTGGACAGAACTGCATATTGTCGGGAAGTTCAGCTTGGCAAATAGAGCATATTTTTGTCATCAGTCCACCGGGACGCGTTTTTTTTGGGAATTGTGTCCAAAAGCGATATTAAAAGTTCAGGTTTTCTTTGTAAAGAATAAGGGTGCTTCTGTATGCAAAATAAATGCCTTTTTATGCCTGGTTTGATGTTTTATAACTGTTTGAAAGTATTAATCTTTGCAGGTCGTGAAGTGTTGGTGTGTTCTGCGAAAAAAAACCGGATGGTCGAAATGAACCACCGCTGGTCGAAATAGACCGCCGCACGTCGAAATAGACCGCCGCTGGTTGAAACGATCCGCTTGTCTGCTTTGATGACAGCGCTGATTGCGGCTCTTTCCCTCCCTTGGTTTATAACAAAGAAAAAACTCGTCAGTCCATTGATTTGGGTTTTTCAAGGGCGTCGGAAGTTTTGCTCCTAAC
This sequence comes from Deltaproteobacteria bacterium, assembly GCA_011390535.1. Taxonomy (GTDB): domain Bacteria; phylum Myxococcota_A; class Polyangia; order HGW-17; family SLPX01; genus SLPX01. Next base: position 2,346 of record JAABSF010000651.1, read on the forward strand.
CTTTATTGAAAGGCTTGCTTCTAACCTTTATTTTTCTTTCTTCTGTTGCG
>JAABSF010000652.1 GCA_011390535.1 Deltaproteobacteria bacterium
TCCCCCGCTGCGGCGATACCGTATATCTCTTTTTTTTCGCCAAGATCCTTCTTTTGCTTCCAAACCACTTTGCCGGATCTTATGGACCTTGCTATCACGGCCTCCCTATCAGCAATGTAATAGATGTTCCTGTGGCCTACAACAATTCTAGAAACCTGTGAGTCCGCCGATTGCTCCCAGAGAGTAGTTTTTTCAGCAAGATCCAAGGCCACAATTTTTCTATCATCCGTCAGACCGAACACCAGCGGCTTACCCAGCACATTACCGGGAGAACTGCGTTTTTTGCTTATGGCGCTGTAAACTCCGGCCACCTCTCTCTTTGAGCTAACACCACGATCTTGACTGAAAGGCTTTGTTTTACAGCCGGTGTGACAAACCAAATGACACAAAAACCCTAAGCCTAAAACAAGTGATATCCCAAAGTTTGGGTTTCTACTTTGAATACGTTTCATATCAAATCCCCATTTTCCTCTTTTTAAGGGCTGCCTTCACTAAAAACATATCAACGTTCTGCAATTTTTCGCGCTAACACCGCTGAAGGCGTCTTTTTTCCAGCAGTTGATGCAACATAATCCATGATGGTTGCGATGGCTTCAGGGCTCGTCAACTCTCCCAGTGTCTTGATGATCCAATATCTGACGGGTTCGGGGCCAAAATCATCGCGTTTCAGAAAAGCTGAATAGATCACAACAACTATTCTAGCAGGGACCTCGTTCGAAATCCCTGTACTGGGCAATTCTCCTTTGAGATTCACCGCTAATTTTCTCGCGGTCTCCATCCCACCCAGCTTACTCAGGGCAATACCAGCAGCTAGTTGATCTTTCTTCTTAATCAAGAGCTGTAACAAAACCTCTTCCGCTTCAGCCCTTTGTTTTTCGTTCATGCCCTTTTTCTTCAACTCCACCAACACACGAGCCGCCGCCGCACGAACAGGTGACGCAGAATCTTTCAGCCCCTGAATCGCCCTTTCAAAAACTCTCTTTTTGTTTTTTTCGTTTATTAGACGCCCCAGAGTTGACACCGCCTCGGCCCGGAGACTTTGATTTCTGTTCTTGCAATAATGAAACAGGAGCTCAAAAGACCTGGGTGATTCATGCTTGCCGATGGCTCTCACCAGTTCAATACCGAGCTTTGGAGGCGCTCCAAGCAAGAGAGTCTCCATGAGTAAATTCAACGCCCGATCCGATTTCATCTTGCCCAGCTTTTTAGCTGCTGCCACTGCCTTTTTCTCTTCCCCCCCCACCAAATCATTATAAAGATCATCCAACGAATCCGCCCTGGCGTTAACCCCAAAAGCTAACCCCGTCAGCACCAACACTCCGGTGAGCACTAATCTTGAAACCCCGACTTTCGGTAACATATGACACACCTCGATCCGGATCACGGCCCGCCGCCAAAGAGAACAAAACTACTTCAAATCTCCCAAATCAAAACCAGCGGACCTCATTTTATATATATGGTTCCATGCGGAAATACTGCATTTTTACTCCTCAGTCAAGGCCAGATACGATTACGGGGCGCGGTTTTCAAGACTTGGATATAATGTGAACATAGGCCGTGGCAAAAAGTCGCAGCATGGACCGACTTCACCGCGGCCGGTCGCAGAGACGGCTGGTCGTGGTGTAATCAAGCAAATGATGAACCTTCCCACAGAGTGACAGTAAAACAGAAATCATTGTTCCGGTCAGTGCCCGAGTGTGGTGATGGCCAACACCGCAATAACCAAAAGACACCCCACCCCAATCCAGACAGCCACCGGATCGGGCTTCATACGTTCCAGGAGCTCTTCCACCTTCTCTTGCTCTTCCTGAGTGAGATCGGAAACATTGGAGAGTTCATTCAGAAGATCGCCCGCTTTGGCATAATTCCCTCTTTCCAGAAAGTTTTCAGCTATCTTCATCCTTTCTGAAACTTCCTCTTTCGCGGATTCTGTGTCAGGAGAAGCATCTTCTCCAGAGCTCTCTTTAACGGCTTCTATATCATCAGAAGAAGTATCTTCTGGGGAAGTCGTTTTCACAGTAGAATTGTCGTTTATCGTCTTTTGACCCGAATTCTTGTTTTCTTTTTTCATTCTTTGCTCGACGTTGAAGGATAGTGTTGAGTTTCTTACGGGAATCATACAAATTATATATATTTTCTTATTGTGTGTTAGCATTCATAGAAAAGCACGAATTTTAGGATGGTAGAATAACGTGGAAACCCAAAAGCTACAAAAGAAATACGCATGGTTAGGTGAAGAGCGAATCGCTTTCTATGATGAAGGCCCAAAAGATGGTCCACCGGTGCTGTTTATCCACGGGATCCCTACCTCGGGATATCTGTGGAGACAAATCATCATACCTCTATCCAAAAAATGGAGGTGCATCGCTCCCGATCTATTGGGGCTGGGTG
>JAABSF010000653.1 GCA_011390535.1 Deltaproteobacteria bacterium
CTTGGGTAGTTGCTTCAATGATACCACAATCCGGACGCTATCTAGCGCGCCATCCACTGGCAGACGTCAAATTCTTCTTTTTTATCTTCGCGCTCATTCCCGTGCAAACTCTCTTCACATACAACTGGCTCATACTCCCTCAATATATCAACAGGGCTTTCGCAGGTTGGATAGGTCAATACTTTGAAGTGGCTGCAAATCTAAACCCCATAATGATCTTTTTCGCCGTCCCCATAATCACAGCGCTTACGCAAAAAGCCAAGGTCTACAACATGATGATCTTGGGCACATTTATAATGGCTGCACCTGCATTTCTTCTAGTTATCGGGCCTTATTGGTGGACTTTCTTCCCCTACATTTCAATCATGACCGTCGGTGAGGCCATGTGGCAGCCCAGGTTCTTGCAGTATGCTGCAGAGATCGCACCCGAAGGAAGAACCGGGCAATATATGGGTGTGGCTCAGCTACCCTGGTTCCTTACCAAATTGCTTGTCCCCTGGCTCTATTCAGGTTGGATGATGGACAAATACTGCCCCAAAACAGGTGATCAAAACACGAGCATGATGTGGCTGATCTTCTCTCTCATCGCGATGAGCTCCACAATACTTCTAATCATCGCCAAACCTTGGCTGAGCAAAGACTTCAAGACCAAAGCGGATTAGCAAGCTTTCTCCAAAGCCCGGTGGTCTAATCCCAAAATGCCGAAACAGAAAAACTCCTAAAACTACGCCGTCTCTTCCAAGTGCTGTCTAACCACACCTATGATCATATCAATCTCATCGCTTGTGATGGTAAAGTGGGGTGTAAAACGAAGCCCGTTTTTCCCGCCATGAATCATCTCGATTCCGTTTTTCCGCAAATACTCTTCAAAACCTCCCTTGCCGTTAACCTTATATTTTTCGGGATTAAGCTCAGCGCATACCAAAAGGCCGGTCCCATTTATGTCCTCAACAACACCAGGATAATCTTTTTTGAGTTCCTCTAGTTTTTCTACAAACTCTTTCCCTCTATCCCGGATGTTTCGCCTCAGGTCTTCATCTATCGTCTCCAAGACCACACTCCCCACATCCAACGCCTTGGGGTTTGTAGTCATGGTGTTCCCATAAACACCTGTTTTATATGTTTCAGCCGCTTTGCTGGAGAGCGCAACGACCGAAAGCGGATACTGCCCGGCGTTCAATGCTTTTGAATAGGTCTCCATATCCGGAGCCTCGCACTCCTGGAAACCGGGATAATCAACGATGCTCAGACAACCCTGCGCTCTCAACGCAGCCTGTATTGAATCAACTATCAGCAGAGTTCCGTTTTCAGAGGTGACCTCTCTCATCTTCTGGTAGAATTCTTTTGTAACCGCCAGGCCGGATATCCCCTCTCCCATCACAGGCTCCATATAACAAGCGTTGTAGAAAACCTTCTTTTCTTTTGCGCTGTTGAAGATTTTTTGGATGGCATCTACATCATTCACCGGGATAAAATCCACTCCCTGATCATCCTCAAAGGACGCTAGAGATTTCTCATATGCATCGCGGGTGGACTGAGACAAGACAGCAGGACGATCCGTTCGTCCGTGAAAACCTCCCCTGAGTGCCAACATTCTGACCTCTTTTCCAAAATGTTGAGCGCCCTCCTTTGTCTCGTTTAGCGCGTGAATGTCGGCTATCCGAGCTGTTAGCGACACGGATTCGGAACCGCTGTTCAGACATATGAACCGTTCAAAAGGACACCCTTTTCGGCTGTACCCTATCTCTTTTTTGAGCAGGTTCGCGAACCGTCTCTGGTTTATGCTGGGAGTCATTACATTCGCCATAACGTGCGATTTCCCCAGCACTTCCAATACCTCCGGTGGGTTGTGCCCCATCCCCATCATACCATATCCGCCGGTGTCATGAACAACCGCCCCGTAACATGTCACAATCCACGGCCCCCGTGCGCTCAAAGGCACATAAGGGTTAATCCCTGTCTCTGGATAAAAATTGACATAGTCCTCTTGAACAACTCTGCATGTCTCTTCTTCCGGACCGGAGAGCAAATTCTTCTCGTCTTCCGTCAAACTATCGTAAGCTTCTTTTGCTTTCTCAATCGCAGTAACGAGATCAGGGCGTTTCCGAATCAACTCGCTGACTCTCTCCTTGCTCAAACCGAGGGTTTGAGGCTCCCCCGTCTTTTCTCTCAAATCATTCAACGTTATCAGTGCTTCATCGATAGCTTTCTTCTCCAACATAATGCGCTTAATCCTTTCTTTCCATTATCAAATATTGCTACACGTAAACAATGGTACGTGGACGATATTTATACCAATGCTTCGATTTTTTCAAGTGCAAAACTTTTTTCACTGCCACCCTTTTTTGTTTATTATCTGTTTTTCTTCAGTTACATAAAACCACACC
>JAABSF010000654.1 GCA_011390535.1 Deltaproteobacteria bacterium
CGAGAGAAAAAAGTTGCCATCTTTTGATTGACAGTACTGAAGACGCACGCAACGCTGAGTCACAGCCACATGATTCGCCGGCGGCGGCTTCTCCTTCCTACCGATTGGCTTTTACCGATGAAGAGTTCATGTTGCGGCCGGAGCTGCGGCCGGTGCGGCTACAGCTGGAGTTATTGAAACCTCAGTTGGTCCAAGACGAGCAAGGAGTTGAATCCACGATAGCGGTTTTCGGCAGCGCTCGATTAGACGAAAACACCCGTTATTACAAAGAGGCTCGCCGGTTGTCTTCATTGTTAACCCGCGAGTACCAACAAGGAGATCGATATAGGTTGATGGTTGTGACCGGTGGCGGACCCGGGATTATGGAAGCCGCTAACCGTGGTGCTCACGACGAGGGAGGAAAGTCCATAGGATTGAGTATTGTTTTGCCTTTTGAGCAGGGTGCCAACCGATTTATCACCCCTGAGCTTTCATTTCAGTTTCACTACTTTGCCGTAAGAAAAATGCATTTTCTTATTCGGGTGAGAGCCATGGTCGGTTTTCCCGGTGGCTTCGGGACGTTTGATGAACTCTTTGAGACATTGACACTAATTCAGACAAAAAAGATTGCTCGCTTTCCCATCGTTTTAGTGGGAAAGAGTTTTTGGGAGCGAATGGTAAACTTTCCCGCCATGGTGGAAGAGGGGGTCATTTCACCGGAAGATCTGGATTTGTTTACTGTTGTGGACAGCGCCGACGAAGCTTTTACCGAGCTGAAAAATCAGCTGGGGAATTTAGATGTGTGACTCCGCCGGTATGTTCGGGGCACCTTTGACATCCAAGACGCAAAGGATAATATTGTAAAAATTATATTCGCCTTGCTCTACAAGAGGGCGATGCAGATCTTCTGCCTAGAAGCAGTTTTTTGTTTAGAAGCAGATCCTTTATTTTAATGCAGATCTTCTGTTTTGGCGATTATTATTGGCTTTATTTTGGTGGCACATGAATCGGAGCTGTTAGTTTATGGCGGTAAAAAGGGATCCTTTTTTTGACAACGCTAAGCTGTTGTTGATCTTCTTCGTGGTACTCGGGCATTTGCTTAATGATTTTCGAGAATCTTCTCCAATTGTATACAGCATCTACAACTTCATCTATTTCTTCCACATGCCCGGGTTTGTTTTTATCGCGGGGTATTTTTCCAAGAATTATGCCCGCCCAGGGCATTACGGCAATTTAGTGGTAAGAATGCTCTTGCCTTATTTGTTCTTTCATATCGCCTATCACATCTTTTTTCATTTTCTTGAGGGAGATCCAGTGTTTCCACTGAGGATATACGATCCACACTGGACGCTCTGGTTTTTGGTGAGCATGCTCGCATGGTATTCATTGCTGCGGCCCTTGAAAAAGTTGCCCCATCCCTTTCTTATCTCCTTGGCCGCCGGTTTAGGTGTGGGTTGCATAGACCCGGCAGGTTGCGAGTTGAGCTTGAGCCGGACCTTTGTATTTTTGCCATTTTTTGTTTTGGGGCATCTCACGGCGGAAAAAAAGTTGGATGTTTTAAAAACAAAGAATGCTGGTTGGATTGGACTGTTTGGTCTCTTCACGCTTTTTATTGCTACCCATTTTTTGATCCCAAATGGTGTCGAAGATTGGTTGTTGGGGTGCTATTCTTATTCAGCTATGGAGACAGGTCGTATACAAGGGGTGCTTCTGCGCGCCGGTGTCTACAGTGTGTCTTTTCTGGTAACAGCCTGTGTTTTGGCCGTAGTGCCGAAGCGAAAATACTTTTTTACTGAGTTTGGGAGCCGGACCCTCTATGTATTTTTGCTTCATGGTTTTTTCGTCCAGTCCATATTGGCGGTGCCGTCTCTGCATAACTGGGTTGATGGAGGTCATTATTGGTTCATTGTTTCTTTGTCTGTGTTGGTGACAGTGTTATTGGCGACAAGGCCGGTGGCATGGTTTACCAAGCCTGTTGTAGAGTTGGAGCGCGGGGGAGGCTTTCCATTGGAGAGTTTTATGCCTCACAAATTTTGGGCAAAATGGAAAAAACAAGAAGATCGGGCCGGGAGTGGGGAGACTCGGCAGCATTACGTTTGAACTCCATGAACAGAATACATGCATATATAGATACACGATACAAACAGAAACACTCTGATCGACAATGAAAGAGGGTGGGGTGGTTTGTCGGCCCTTAATCGTGTACCGTAACTAAAGTGATGAATGGGAAAAACAAAAAAGGGGACAAAATAGGTAAAGTTAGTTTATAGTAGTGAATTGTGTAAAAAAGGAGTTAGCAGGTTTAGCTCTTGATGTTGGTGTGGCGTGAATCTCAGGATGTAGGGCCGAAAAGAAATACAACAAGAGAGAATACAGCATAACTTCATTTTATGGGCGGCGCGTGAGA
>JAABSF010000655.1 GCA_011390535.1 Deltaproteobacteria bacterium
CCCGGCTCCCCATCAGATGCGCCAGAGCGGTTCCCCTACTTCCGGCACCTAACACCGAGACTTTCAAATTACCCATCGTCTTTGCCTCCTTAGGATTTCTCTTCCCTCGGCTTGTAAAGCTTGAGCATTTTTCCTTCTCTCATTTGCCTCATCTGCTTTTTATACAATCTCCGAGCCTCCTTAAAAAATGAAAAATGCTCTTTTGATCGAATATCGGGGAAGGTCCAATCTTCACAGTGAAACTCTTTTTCGTAATAATGAGCGACCGGATCCGCCCAAACCCCGGAACCCAAATAGACTTTATAGAGCCCCTCTTTCCAGCTCGCCAGCACAACCTTGTTGATATCTATGTAACCCGGATCGATGTTCACCGTCCTCTTGCCGGCCACGGCCAAGGAAACCTCCAAAGCCGCCGTTTCATGTTTTAAACAAACGAGATGTGCGGGTGACATCAAGCACTCGAATGCCACATACGCCCGCACCAATGATTGGCCCATCTCCGGCTCGTAATAGTCGGTGTAGTTGAAAGGAAAAACAGGCCCCTTTAAAATCGGGCGCCCCAGGATCGGCTCCAACTCATCCAATGCTTGAGCCCAGCCATTCGCTGCTCCACTATCCTCGCTATAAAGCAATCCAACCAAAACCAAAGCCTTGGGAAAAACCAAATCACTTAGCGGATAGAGGGGACTCAACAGGATCCTCCCGAAAAAAGGCTATTCGTACGTAGCTTTCTGCCGGAGGGCTCTTTTGCTCGCTCCTTTTCCGGCGATGGCCCTTTAACCGAAGACCCTTCCGCCGAAGACCTTTTTGCCGAAGTCCTTTTTGCCGAAGTCCTTTTTGCCGAAGACCCTTTTGCCGTTAACGCTCTCACGGGCGGCTCTTTTACAGGCGGTTCTTTTACGGGAGGTCTCTTCCGTGGAGGTTCCCCCGCCGGAGGTTGCTCAATGGGAGGCTCTCTAACCGGAGGGATCTTGTCCGGTGGTTCTTCTTCAGGGGGCCTCTTTTCAGGGGGCTCTTTTACAGGGGACTCGTCCTTGCCGAACTTTTTTAAAAAACGGCTGGGCGAGCCTTGTTTCAAGTGAGAGTGAAAGTGAGAGATGTCACAGTTTGCCCGGCTTCTCGCAACAAGCTCCAGCGCCTCTTCGGCAAGCTCTCCGGAGATGCCGAAATAGCCTTTCAGAGACTCTACCTGCCGAGCGCGTATATTTTCGTTTGACTTCATACCATGCTCATTCCGTCGCACATGATGACCACGCGCATAGAGATAACCGCCATCTATGATCTTGCTTAAATGTATGTTGTTCATCATGGACCAGTCAAAAGATTCGAGCCATAGATTCATAAACGCCGAAACGGTCATAGGCTCATCACTAAATGAATACCTCCATTTGCCACCCGAGAAGAGATCAAAGCATTGTTTGTTCTTTTCACCCACCAGCTCCACCTGCCCTGTCTCCATCTCCATTCTGGAGACTCCGTCGCCTTTCAGCCTCACCGGCTTATGAACCAAATAGCCGGGATCCAACAAAAATTTATCTTTTCCACAAGTTACTATCAGACCGCAATGCATGGATCTTTGAGACCTCATCCGTGCTATCACCGGATAAGATGAGATCCCGAAGGTGTCCAGCGCTGAACCGAAAAGACAACTCAAAGAAAAGCAAGTACCGCCTGCGCCCTTTTCCCTGTGCTCTTTGACTACGTCTCCAGGCAAACGAAACCGCTCCCGTCCATGTGGAAAAGTGTGTTTACGAATCAGCTTTGTCAGGTTCTCGTAGGGGAGATGACAAAACACCCGAGCCACCTCAAACAATAAATCTTCCCCGCGAAGAGTCGTAGCGATACCATAGGACTCCAACAACTCCGCAGCAGCGAGTCTGTGAAAAGGCTCTCGGACAATCTGCTCCCAATCCATACTATCTCCAATTATTCTTCATGGGCCACTACAAAAACAAGTTTCATAACCAAAGAGAGATCTCATAAAACAAGCTCCACTCCAAAACCTCACTGCCGGAATTTTGTGCCGGAGAACCCAAAAAAAACTCCAAAACCCAAAAAAAAGCAAAAAAGCTTCGAATAGATGCTGACTAAATAACTGCTCTCGTGGTATTTTCCTATGTCTTAAAAATAATGAGAGACGTTAACATGTGAAACTAAACCTGCAAAGCCATGTTGAAAAATCTCTCAAAATAAAAAAGAAAGAACTCCAGTTGCCGGTGGTTGAGAGAAACAAAATCTTCTATGGTAGTCTTATTATCCAGGATCTCATTGAGATCCGGACAAACATGCTCGCAGGGCCGTCGAGGCGCTCGCCGGGCAAGGCGCGAGCGAGCAGCCGGCGCAGCGTACTTGAGGTACGTGAGCAG
>JAABSF010000656.1 GCA_011390535.1 Deltaproteobacteria bacterium
GAACTTTGCGGGTGCCTTTTTCGGGTTCGTCGGGATAATAGGGACAATCAAACCAATCTTCCCTCTCCTCAGGATAGTTGGTGATTACCACTTTGAGTGGATTCAGAACTCCCATCACCCTGGGAGCAACCTCATTTAAGTGCTCGCGCACGGCATGTTCCAGCAAAGTCACATCCACGACGCCCTGCTTTTTCGCCACCCCGATGCGCTCGCAAAACCCGCGTATAGCCTCCGGTGTGTAACCCCTGCGCCTCATCCCGCACAAAGTAGGCATCCTGGGATCATCCCAACCATCAACCCTTTTCTCTTGAATCAGCTCAAGGAGCTTTCTTTTACTCATTACGGTATAACTTAAATTCAGACGGGCGAACTCTATCTGACGAGGTCTGGGATCCTCTATGCCAAGGCGATCCAAAAACCAGTCGTAAAGCGGGCGATGGTTCTCGAACTCCAGAGAACAGAGCGAGTGTGTAATCTCTTCTATTGCGTCACTCTGCCCATGAGCAAAATCATACATAGGATAAATACACCATTTATCCCCTGTGCGGTGATGACGGACTTTTCTGATTCTGTATATAAGAGGATCTCTCATGTTCATGTTGGGATGGTTCATGTCGATCTTGGCACGCAAAACAACCTCACCCTCATCGAACTCACCTGCGCGCATCTTTTCCAACATTTCAAGATTCTCTTCAACGCTTCTGTCCCTGTACGGGCTGAGCTTTCCGGGGCGATTATAGTCACCGCGAAATGATTTTATCTCTTCAGGGGAGAGGCTGTCTGCGTAAGCGTCTCCTTGCTTTACAAGCTGCACAGCGAATTCGTAGAGCTTTTCGAAATAGTCTGAAGCATAAAAAAGCCGGTCACCCCAATCATAACCGAGCCAACGGATGTCCTCCATGATGGACTCAACGTATTCCGTGTCTTCGGTGATGGGGTTGGTGTCGTCAAAACGAAGGTTGCATTTCCCACCGAACTCTTCCGCCATACCGAAACTCAGAACAATGGCCTTTGCGTGGCCGATGTGAAGATATCCATTGGGCTCGGGAGGAAACCTTGTCTGCACCTTGCCCCCGTTTTTGCCGTTTTCTACATCTTCGGCGATGATATCCCTGATAAAGTTGGAAGGTGTATAGGTTTCCTTGGAGGTTTCCTTGGAGGTCTCATTATTGCTCGTCATCATAACTCTTTTCTTTTAGTGTACTGTTCTTTTTTTCACTCTAATTAACAGTTTGACTGTCTCTTCTTACTGCTTTTTCATTATTTTCGTCAATCTCGCAAGTTTTCAATGTCGGAACTATTCACAAAGTGAAGAAAATGCATAGGCCGATATTGTCGCCCCTGGAGATAATATCAACTGCACTCGGTCTGAAATGACTATGAAGCTGCAGAAGTGAAGACAATAGAATGAAATGGAATAGAATAGAATAGAGCCCGTCTGGAAAAGTTATAGTGTAGAGGGTTGGGATCAGCTCCGCTCCTCTGCCAACCCTCTGGAAGAAATATATACAACAGACTCTTTCTATTGGTGCATGTCCCGAAAGTTATTCCAACATCCAAGCATTTTCAGGCTCAGCAACCTGCCCCTGCACCGTCACAGTCGTTGTAACACCCCTCGCAATAGATACAGTACACATACTCCCAATAGAGGGTGGAGCCATCGGGATACTGCGCATCACATGCATCGTAACAAGCGTCATCAGTGCAGCTGGATGCACAATTTGCATAATTAATACAATCGCCTGAGTTCCCACAGGCGTTGTACTGATCCGCACATTCGTTACTGTTGGCACATTCAACACAAGTGTCGCAGTCCCCGGAGTTGTCGCATGTTTCATTGCCTACACAGATGGCGTTGTTATCCGGATCTATATCTCCCGGGCACCCTTGCCCGGATTGGTCACAAGAGCCGGTCTCATTGCAATAATCGCAAGATGCAGCCGTGCTGTCGGCACAGTCGGGGTCCACTACTCCACACCCGCAATCACAGCCGTCATTCGCACCATAATAATCAGGGTTACAAGTCCACTCATCCGGAACAGGCCCGGGGCATCCAGCCCCTTCGCCGTCACAATCGTAATAACACCCCTCGCAATATAGACAGTACACATACTCCCAATAAAGAGTGGAGCCATCGGGATACTGTGCATCACATGCATCGTAACAAGCCTCATCGGTGCAACTGGATGCACAATTCGAATAATCAATACAATCGCCGGAGTTCGCGCAGGCGTTGTACTGATCCGAACACTCGTTACTGTTGGCACATTCAATACAGGTGTCGCAATCCCCGGAGTTGTCGCAAGAGCTGTCAAAATAACAACCGGACTCAACCAACATACAGTCAAGTGTGCAA
>JAABSF010000657.1 GCA_011390535.1 Deltaproteobacteria bacterium
TCTCGGTTGAATTTTTTTTGGGGGCTCCTCACTCTTCCTTTTTTTAGATATGTCAGAACCCACGCCGAACAAAGTCAACGCCAAAACCTCCATTTGATTCTCTCTAGCATGGGCATAAAGCTGCGACAGAAACTCGTACGGCAAAAGCTCGGCAGCCAAAAGCTCTGCCAGGGCGGTTAAGCTCTCTTTTCGTCCGGTGAGTTCAGCTTGTTGCTCGGTCAGAAGAGAATTAAGAAATCCGGCGGCATCTTCCACTTTTAAATCTATTAGTTGTTCGCTGAGTACTACAGCCCGCATGTCCAGCTCAGGGAGGGAGGCAAGCCTTCGTGTTACTCGCCTGAGTAATTCTTTAGAGGAGTTATTCTCTTCGTGGTTATCCCCGTCAAGGTTACCCTGAGTATGGTTATCCTCCCTTATCTCCACACAATCTGTATCCTTTTTGTTTTCCTCACGGGGCCCTCCAGAGGTGTGTTTACTTCAGCTGTTTACTTTTCCGAAGGGGAGGATTACTCATCGATTGGCAACACTCCTGGTGCGGTTTCTGTCGATCTCTATGCGATATTTGAGATCTGATGACGATTCCCCTTGCGGCAGCTTGAAGAAAACCAGTTTGCACGGCAACATTTCGCCGTCACCCAGCTCCTTCTTCTCATCTTCTTGCTTTAAAGCTCTCTTCTCAATTAGAGAGTAAAAACCAGATCTTCCGCCGTACTTGACAGCTTTCAGGATATCTTCCTTATCTAAGTTTATCCCACATCTGGTCCATGCCGAATCGACTACTTTTTCCTCAGAGGAGAGCAGTTCGGCGCTCAAAGTCAAGTTGCTGTATCGCCAGACTTTGGAATCATTTTTGACACTGGTCTCAACAACCAACAACACGCCGCCCTTATCTCTTTTCAATTCTCGCTGCGATGCGATACCTACTCTTAGATTATCCCATCTCGGATCTGCTTTTTCCTCTGCCACTTGCTTTTTATCTGTATTCTTTGCGCCGGACTCAGCCTCACGCTTAGATTTAAACCAGAAAGCGCCCGCGATCAATCCACCACTCACTACGATCGCCATCATAACCCACAGCCAGGTATAATTCTTTGGGACTCGAATATCATCATCATCATCGGGGATATCCACATCCCCTACAAACGGCTGTTCCCGCCGGCCGGGTATTACGTATGTTTCAGTAACCGCGCTGGGTGAGAGACCCATCGGACCTGAGCCTGCATAGCCACCCATAGAGTTTTGAAGCCGAAGCTGCGCCTCGTCTTGGTCTGGTATTGTAGCAGCTACGTCTTGTCCGGCCATTGCAGGCTCAGAGCCACCACCCTCTATAAAAGAGACGGCCGGAACCTTCACTGTTTTGAATCTCTCTGATTGGGGAGACACAGCCGCTTGAGGTGATTGAGGGTTAGGGGCGTTTGTTGAAGCTGCTGTTGAAGCTGCTGTTGAAGCTGACCCTGGGGCGTTGTTGTTTTTTTGGATTTCTTCAGATTCTTGCGGTGTTTCTGTTTGGGCAGGAACTGAGTCCTCGACAATAATGCTGGGCCACTGACCGGCGGCCTCAGCATCGGCTTTCGCTGAAGCCTTTTTTGTGGCTGTGGTCTCACCACTCTGTTCAGCTACCTGTGCGAAATCATCTGCGTCGACGATCTCCTCTTCGCTGAACGCTGCCACCTCTTCCTTTGAAAGCCCACTGACCTCACTGTCCACCTCCTGCAGATCCAACTCTGTGACATCGGCACTGGGTTGAACGCCGCGAGGAGTTGCATCTTCGCCGGTGTGCTCGCTTTTTTGCTGCGAAACCGGTTTCGTCCCATCCCCTTCTGTTTCACCTTCATTCCACCCCGACTGTTCGGCTTCTGCCCGGACCCTCTGCACGAGGTCTTGAGATATGGAAGGATCGGTGTCTGTGGATACACTTGCTCCTCCACCGTCTCCACCGGACCTCATCGCAAAGGTAAAATGACACTTAGGGCATCTAATCTTGGTGTTGGGGTCTTTTAGTTTTTCTTCAGGTACTGTAAACCTGGCCTGACAAAGAGGGCAAGGAAGGATCATATGCCGATACTTCTCCTCTCAAGTTGGAACGTAACAATTATATAATAAAAACCATTCATCAAAAAACTCGGTATCGATCACAGTATTATGCCTTCATTGAATCCTAAACACAAGCAAATCAGACGACGAAAATTAGTTGAGAAATTCAACAGTTAATAACAAGGAAAATTGCAATCATCAAATCAAAGAACATGAAAGCGGCGGGCTTTTTGATCAACGGTCAGTATAGGAACGATCTCGTATCAACAAAGCCTTTACATGGAATGTATATGGAGTCAATGCGCACTG
>JAABSF010000658.1 GCA_011390535.1 Deltaproteobacteria bacterium
CAAAAGTCCCCTTTTCGGCCATAGCTTTCATGCGTGGAGTTAGCCCCATTTCAAAACACTTCTTTAAGACAAGGGGGTCCATCCCGTCGAATCCCAGGATAATGACTCCAGTGGGATGGGGACGGGTCCGGGGGTATTCATCACCGGCGCATCCATGACAACCGGACCACAAACAAAAAGCACCGAAAACTCCAACAGCAAGGACCAACACTCTCAAAAATGAGCGACGCTCTCGGTCCTGCGATCTTATTCTTGAGTCAGCCCTAAGGCGGGGCGAAAATAACGCAACTTTTGGTGTGAATCGGATCATGACGTGTTCTCCCTCTTGCTTGTCAGATCCTCTCCGTCCATGTATTTGGGTTTCGGGATTCCGAACATGGAGAGCATTGTTGGGGCGATGTCGAATATGCGCGGCCTTTCATCGCCCACCTCCAGGTTTCGGTTTGCAAAGAGAACACCCGGAACCAGCGCCGGGTCGATACAATGATCTCCGCTCCATGCCTTTTCATTTTGGGTAAACACCGGCCCTTTGACACATCCTTTGGCGCCGCTCCAAGACGCCCGGTAATTTTCTGCGTAACCCACTATAATGTCGGGAGCCTTGGATGCATAAGGGCCTGAATAAATCTCATTGGCCGGATATGCTTTTCGGATGGAGACATTACTCTTCTCGCCGCTATCCATGTTATCCACCCTATCCACCAACCCCGTGAGCTTGTCCGCTATCTCCCGGGCCAAGGCGTCTTTTTCATCGCCCGGGTTTACTGTCCCGTGCCGTTCTCTGCCTTGCGTGTTTATGTATACTCCTGCGAGACCCATTGAGTAGGCCTTTGTGTTCTCCCAGTCTACGCCGCCGAGCCATTCTTTAGAACCATCTTCGCCCTTTTTTAAAGCCAGGTAGCCGTTCTCATAGAGCCACGCGTTTAAATTTATTCCTCTCTCAAAGCCCTTGAACCCGTGATCCGAGATGACCATAACGAGGTTATTTTTATCCTCTATGTCGACCATTTTGAAGAGCTTGCCCAGCATTTCATCCATGCGCTCATATACAGTGTCCACAGCCTCGTGGGCGAGCGCCTGGTGCAGACTCCGCTGTAGCGAAGTTTCTTTCTCTTCTGAGTTCTCCTCTGAGTTTTTCTCTGAGTTCTCTTTTGTGTTCTCTTTTGTGTTCTCCTCTGAGTTTTTCTCTGAGTTTTCCTCTGATATTTTGGTTTTTCGATGTTCGATGTCTTGACGCATAAACATGTGCTGGACGCGATCGGTGGTGTCGAAGACACAGGTCACCAGGCCTTTGGTGGTTCTTTTTACCATTTCGAAAAACATTCGCTCGCGTTCTTCATGGATGTCTGCGGCTTGCTCTAAAAAAGCTCTGTCATCAAGGACGTTTTCATTTCTAGCCCAGGTATCTTCAGCCAGACCCAGAGTTGCGAAGGGACCGGTTAACTTTGAAAGAAAGACGGAAAAATACGATGGGGTGGAGATGGGCATCGCCGGGTTTTCAGGGTGCAGGTTCAAAGGGGTGACGTAGAGCTTGACGTGAGGTTCGGTTTCCAAAAGACGAAACCGGCACCCACCTCTAACTTTCAAACCGGCCACCAGGGGGAACTTGAGTTTTACCCAGGGAGTGTATTCTTGCAACGGCGCGGTTATTGTTTCGCCGCCGATTCGGATAACGGCGCTCTGCTTGTCCGGGCTCACCCTAAGGGTAAGTTTAAGGCTCACAGATTCATCCTGTTCTCTCATCGGGTTGTTCGGACCTTCCAGCGTCCCGGTAAAAAGGCCGTTTTCCTCTTTCAATAATCTTGTCCTGCCTTCACCATCTCCTTCGCCTCTGACTTCAGTTTCAGCAACATCTGGAGAATTCGAGCTCTCGCTGGAGTTTTC
Organism: Deltaproteobacteria bacterium; assembly: GCA_011390535.1. GTDB lineage: Bacteria > Myxococcota_A > Polyangia > HGW-17 > SLPX01 > SLPX01. Next base: position 1,885 of record JAABSF010000658.1, read on the forward strand.
ATTGTGGTTTTCATTGTGGTTTTCATTGTTGCTTTCATTGGGATTTTCACTGGGATCCTTAACCGGAATCTCAATGGAATTTTTATCCTGAGTCTCTGAAGCCATGGATGGACGGTGGCTCGTAAAAAAGGTGTAAGTCCCTTGAGTGCCCAGTAAATCAGGAGTGCACATGGCCGAAAGGAGTGTCCCCGCGAATTTCTCCGGTGGAAAGGTTATGGGAACTCTTAATATCGAGCAGGGAACTCTGTATTTCGCCAATATTTTCCAGAATGATTGACTTCGTCTCAAAAACCTCACGCTTGGTTTGCCCAGCGGGATCTTAAACCCACCCACTGTAATATGTCGCCGGGGAGGGTTGATTTGCGCAGACGACAGCACGGGAAGATATGTGGCAGGATCCGGTTCGAAAAAGTCGAAGATGCCGTGTTTGCAGGGCTTAGTGCCTGTTGCAAATGAAG
>JAABSF010000755.1 GCA_011390535.1 Deltaproteobacteria bacterium
CGAGTTGTCTTCTTCGCGGGTAAGCTCTGAATCGTTACAGAGTGAACCACCGGCGAGTAATAACTGCGCATGTGCGGGGATTTTATCGAGCTGTTGGGGATCATGTTGAGCGAGGGTCGGCGCGGTTATCTCCGCCATCGTGGACATGTCGACGCGGTCGTTCAATGTGTGAATTTCCGTGGCGGTCATCCGATTTTGAGTTAAAGTGCCTGTCTTATCGGTACAAATCACGGTCACCGAACCGAGCGTCTCTACCGCAGGCAAGCTGCGAATCAAGGCTTTGCGTTTAAACATGCGCTGTGAACCCAAAGACAGGGTCATGGTTACTACCGCCGGCAGGCCTTCCGGCACCACCGCCACAGCTAAACTCACGGCTACCAGAAACATCTCTTTTAGAGGTTGATCCAAAAAGTAATAACCAATGCCTGCCACTATTACTGAGACCACCCCTCCAGCAATGGCTAAGATTTTACCCACACGGTCCAGCTCTTTCTGCATGGGTGTTTTTCCGCTTTCTCCTTCTTGGATCATAGCGGCTATCTTACCCATCTCGGTGCTCATGCCGGTCTCGGTGACAACACCTTTTCCGCGACCGTTTTGAACAATTGTGCCGCTATAAGCCATATTGGTGCGATCGCCTATGGAGGGGTCGGATTCCTTAACCTCTTTTGTTTGTTTACGGACCGCCTCGGATTCGCCGGTCAGGGCCGCTTCATCCACCTCAAGATCATTGGCCTCAAACAACCGCAAATCAGCAGGGACGATGTTGCCGCCTTCTAAAAACACTATGTCTCCAGGCACAAGGTGCTTTGAGGAGATCATGAGTTCTTCGCCGGCGCGGCGTACGCGCACCTCGGGCACCGCCATATCCCGAAGCGCCGCCATAGCGCGATCAGCCTTAAAATCCTGCAAAAAACCCAGGATAGCAAAAAGGAACACGATAGCCGAGATTGCCCCGGCCTCGATCCAATCACCAATGAAAAAAGAGATTATCGCCGCGACGATTAGGATCATCACCATGGTTTGGGCGAATTGTTCGAACAGAATCCGCAATGGGCTGCGGGCTCCCTTTTCTTCGAGGTCATTTTGTCCGTATTTCTCGAGCCGTCTTTTTGCTTCTTCGACGGACAACCCTTGGTCGCTTGAATTGAGTTTGTCCAAGGTATCATCTGCGGTAATCGCATACCAGTCGGTCATAAGCTTGTCTCCCGAGGTCATCGCTGCATCGCCGGTGCAAAGTAAAGTTATTTTAATCGCCTTTTTAATTTTTCGGGAAGAAATTCTATTACCGATAAAACTTATTTCAGTTTGCTTTCAAAGAAAGAGAACGAATGCAAACACCATCTCGGTAAATCGGTAAGGTCTGGAATATCAGTCTGAACAGTCCCTTGGCAACGAAAAAAAAGCGAGCGGAGAGTTCATGGTTCAGGTTCTATCCAGACCGGGTTAATTCCCAACTCTATAAGCACCAATCCATTCTCAACATCAATGACTTCATCTCGAAGAGGCACACCACTTTCATCGGTAATGAAACCGACAACCCTCACTGAATCACCCTCAACCGGCAACTCGATTATTACCGGTGGAACACTATTACTCGAAGACCATGCCACCCAGCCCACAGTTCCGGTTTGATGATTTCGATATGACGAAACAAATATTGAAAGGATGGTGTTTTGACTCCGTATTAAGAAAATGGCGCTTTTATAAGTTCCGGTGTTAAATACGAATTGAAGTGAGCTGTTTTATTGAAAAATTGTCTTGTATTGATAGCTGGTTTCAGTATGGAATATATATAATATCAAATAGTTGCCTGGAGTGTCCGGAGCGCCGGTTAGTTGTTTGTGTTTTGTTAAATTAATTGTGTTTTGTTAATCGTAATTTGAAAGGAGTTAAAATGAGAAATCGTAAATTTGTCACTGTTCTGACTTTGTCTGCTTTTTTTGCATTTGCAGGTGGCTTGTCAGGTTGTGGAGATGATGATGGGGGTAATTCACTGCCTCTCTCGGAAGTGGAGAGCCGGTATACAGAGGCCATGTGTAACAAGCTGATGGAGTGTCCTGATAATTGGATGATGGGAGTGATGATCACCAATACCCAGGAGTGTATCGATGTGATGACCATGATGGGAGGCGAGATGGGGGAAATGTTCGGCTATTTTACAGAGGCCGTTCAAGATGGTAGGGCGGATTATGACGGAGAGATGGGGCGCAAGTGCCTGGATGCCATCGAAAGCACAACTTGCGATGCGTTTTTTAATAATCCGGATGGTCCGGAGGAATGCGAGACTACGTTCACGGGTCTTTTAGCTGACGGCGAGAGTTGCCGAGCCGATATTGAATGTGCCGGTGGGTGGTGTGATACTAGATCGGCGTGTCCTGGAGAATGCGCCGCCCTCGTGGCTGAAAACGGATCTTGTGAAGATGGTGAACAATGCGAATGGGGACTCTCCTGCGTAGACGGTGTGTGTGTTCCAAGCCCGGGTCCGTTAGCGGAAGGCGAAGAGTGTGATTTCGACGGTCCTGAGTGTGCTTATGGTTTATTCTGCGATGAACAAGGGAGTGGAGAGTGTACTCCTTGGAAAGGTGAAGGCGAGGAGTGCAATTGGGACGAAGAGTGTGAACGCGACAAGGCGTGTCTTGAGACGGGGTGCACGACTGTGACGGTTTTGAACCAGGTTGGGGATAACTGTGATCCTGAGAATGAGGCGAGAGTGTGTGATTTCTTTTCCGGGCTTGTATGTCAGTTCGGAGTTGGTGAAGGTGGTGCTCAGTTTACCGAATGCGTTGAGGCTGCAGGTGAAGGCGAAGAATGCTTTGATAGTGAGAATATGCTGGTGACCCCGTGTGACATGAGGGATCGGCTCTATTGCGATTTTCAGGATACAGCAACTTGTTTACCGAAAAAGGCCGGTGGCGAAGAGTGTAATGATCATGAAGAGTGTATTTCCGGATGGTGCGATATGGATGGTATGTGTGCTTCTGTAGAGAGTGACGAGTGTTACTGATTTTTCAGACTCTGCTCTCGTGATCCTGATGGCTCTGTTTTGAAGAACTTGCGGATCTACGGCCTGCCTTTATTGTATTTCATCTATTGTATTCCATCCTCTGATTTCACTGTTTAAGTTATACGCCCCTTTTTTTTCTAATCATTTGCTCTCTACCCCTTTTAGGGTGTAAAATACCTCAGAAGACGCCAATGGAGGTAGATGTGGTTGTGGTGTTTTGAAGTTCATGACACCGGGAGGTAAAGGAGTTATGGATTTGCGTTTATCGGCAGCCGAAAAGACTTTGCGTTCGGGATTCAAGTCAACACAGGGTTTGCGGTTTGTAATTGTGTTAACGTGCTTTTGTTGGTTTGTTATTGTGATGCCGTTGCCACCCAGGCTGATTTTTAGTGATAATAATTTTGCGTGGGCGCAGGCCCAGAACCGCGACCGGGACGATGATAAAGATAAATCGGGCGGACGTGAAGATGAAACCAAAGAACGCATAATAATGGAGGGTGACGAGGAGGGCGTACGGGTTAAACCATCAGCCAAGGGGGGAAAGAGGAAAACCGGGAGGGGACGCCTGAGGGGGAGAGATAGAAGCAGAAAAAAGAGCGCGGGGAAGGGCGGACGTATTGGCCGGAGAGCTCTTCGGCTTGTTCAAGGGCCGTATTCGGGGGTGGTGCCTGGGAAGAATAACCCGCCGCCCGGAAAGCTCCCGACGGATGATCCCAAGTGTTTGTTGTTATGGCCTGGTTTTCAGTGGTTGCCGAGTGGGGCAGGGGTGGTGTTTTTGCAGTTTAATAATAGGGCTGAGATACAACAGACAAAGAGAAAAGGTCGCTTTGAGCTTCTTTTCTCCGGGTGCCGGATACCGATAAGAAATAACCGGCGGCGGCTTGTTACGCGTTTTTTTCCCACAGTGGTTGATTCTGTGCGAGCCAAGAACACACGAAAAGGCGTCCATGTGACTATCCGGTTAAAAAAGGATGCGTCTGCAAAGTATCGTTGGGTCACGCAGAAGGGTTATGAGTTTCTGTATTTGGGCTTTATTGCAAGTAAGCAGAATAGTAAGGAAGACAGAGGCGATGGTGGGGGAAATTAATGTAAACGCAGGTGTGGGCCGCGGAAGTT